>JANOAQ010000434.1:0-1553 GCA_031411195.1 Burkholderiaceae bacterium
CGGGCGGCATGGACCGCGCGCTGGAAGTGCTTCGACCCTGAAGCCGCCGCCCGGCCGCCCGGCCGCCCGCTGGTGCGGGCTAGAAACCCATCGACGCCAGCAGGTCGTCCACATCGGCCTGGCCCACCGCCTTGTCGGGCACCTGGGGCCCTTCGAGCTTGTTGAACTCGACCGCGCCGCCCGCGCTTCCGTCACTCTGGGCCAGCAGTTGCACCAGTTGCTGCTCGGTGTGGCTGATGATCAGTACCACCTTCTTGATCACCTGACCCGACAGGTCCTGGAAGTCCTGCGCCATCATGATGTCGCTGAGCACGCTGCACTGGCCTTTGGCCATGCCGGCCAGGTGGCGCAGCGTTTCGGCGGCTTCGGCCAGCGCGGCGCGGGCCTGATCGGCCGGCAAGTCGGCCTGGGCGCCGACGGCCACCAGTCGATCGGCCACCTGCAAGGCATCGGCAGCGGCCGACTGGCACAGCGGCTGCGCCGCATCCACCATGTTCAGCACCTTGGTCGCCGCAGCCTCGGTCATCTGGCCCACGTAGTTCAGGCGTTCGCGGGCATCGGGCAACTGGTCGGCCAGCAGATGGAAGGCCTGGTCCCAGCCCAGTTCGTTCAACGTTTCGGCCAACCGGCGCACACGCTCGTCCAGCTGGTCCAGGGCGTCGCGTCCTTCGGACAGGTTGCTCACGTTGGCGCACTCCAATGGCAGGTTGCTGGCCGGTCTGTCCGGCACCGGGACACAGCGGTATGCCAGGGCCCTGACACACCGTATCGGCAAACAAGGTGCCGGGCTTGAAGGCCGAATCGCGGGCAAGCGTCACATGCCGCGAACCCGACTGCTGCAAATGCACCCGATCCGGACCCATTGGCAGCCTGCGCCAACGCAAGCCTCGGGGCTTGCCCCTCTGGGCATTTGGGCTGCGCATGCCTAGCATGCAGGCCGAACCGACCAACCCGAGGAGCCCCCCATGAGCCAAAGCGCCACCCAGTACCTGCTCGATGCCAGCCGCATGCCCAAGGCCTGGTACAACATCGCCGCCGATCTGCCCAGCCCGCCGCCGGCGGTGCTGCACCCTGGGACGATGCAGCCTATCGGGCCGGCCGACCTGGCGCCGCTGTTCCCGATGGAACTGATCATGCAAGAGGTGTCCACCGAACGCGAAATCGCGATCCCCGAGCCGGTGCGTGAGGTCTTCAAACTGTGGCGCCCGGCCCCGCTGTACCGCGCCCACCGGCTTGAAAAAGCGCTGGGCACGCCCGCCAAGATCTACTACAAGTACGAAGGCGTGTCGCCGGCCGGCAGCCACAAGCCCAACACCGCCGTGCCCCAGGCCTGGTACAACGCCCAGGCGGGCGTGAAGAAGCTCACCACCGAAACCGGCGCCGGCCAGTGGGGCTCGTCACTGGCCTTTGCGGGCAACCTGTTCGGGCTGGATGTCACCGTCTTCCAGGTGCGCGTGAGCTACGACCAGAAGCCCTACCGCCGCGCGCTGATGGAAACCTATGGTGCGCGCTGCATCGCCAGCCCGTCGGCCGAGACGAACTATGGCCGCACC
>JANOAQ010000435.1:0-5199 GCA_031411195.1 Burkholderiaceae bacterium
GGCACCATCGCCGACCTGATCGCCCACCGTGCGCACAACGAAACGCTGATCGAACGCCTGGGCGAACGTGAGCTGACCACGGCGCACGGCAGCTTCGTCTGCCAGGCCTTCCGCGACCATTCAGGCGGCCTGCACCTGGCCCTGCGCAAGGGCCAGTGGGCGCCCGGCGACGAGGTGCTGGTGCGCGTGCACGAGCCCTTCACCGCGATGGACTTGCTGGACGTCGGCCGCAGCGCGCACTCCTGGTCACTGCCCAAGGCGCTGGCCGCCATCCAGGCCGCACCGGCGGGCGTGGCCGTGCTGCTGAACTGTGGCCACGACGTCGACACGCTGATGCCCCAGGTGCTGCCGCAGCAGGCCCAGCGCCAGCCGCGTGGCATGCAGATGGACCTGCGCACCTACGGTGTGGGCGCCCAGATCCTGCGTGAGCTGGGAGTCACCCGCATGAAGCTGCTGGGCAGCCCGCGCCGCATGCCCAGCATGGTGGGTTATGGCCTGGAGGTGACCAGCTTCCAGCCCGCCGACCGCTGATCTTTCGAGGCCGCTGCACTGGCAGTCGCCCCCGCTCTTTTCTCCCGAGGCATCCATGCAAAACGTTAACCAAGGCGAAGCCGCCAACCTGGACGGCGCCGGCCTGACCATCGGTATCGTGCAGGCCCGCTTCAATGCCGAGCTCACCGGCAAGTTGGCGCAGGCCTGCCTGGCCGAACTGGCCGTGCTGGGCATCACGCCCGATCGCATCCGCCACGTCACCGTGCCTGGTGCACTGGAAGTGCCGGTGGCCCTACAGGCCATGGCCGAGAGCGACGACTTCGATGCCCTGATCGCACTGGGTTGCATCGTCCGCGGCGAGACCTACCACTTCGAGCTGGTGGCCAACGAAAGTGGTGCCGGCGTCACCCGTGTCACGCTGGACAACACCATCCCGGTGGCCAATGCCATCCTCACGGTCGAAAATGAAGCCCAGGCCTGGGCCCGCGCCGAAGACAAGGGCCGCGATGCCGCCCGCGTGGCCGTCGAGATGGCCAACCTGTTGAACGAGCTGACGTGAACGATTTGCCCGAAACCCCGGACACCCCTGCTGGCGACGCAGCGCCATCGAGCAAGCCCGCGCGCAAGCCCCAGGCCAAATCCACCCGTCGCCGCTCACGCGAGCTGGCGCTGCAAGGCCTGTACCAGTGGCTGCTCAGCGGCGCGGCAGGTGCCGAGATCGAAGCCCATCTGCAGGCCGAAGAAGGCCTGGACAAGTGCGACCGCCCCCACTTCGACGCCCTGCTGCATGGCTGCATTGCCGAAGCCGCCGCGCTCGATGCGGTGCTGGCCCGCCACGTCGACCGCAAGACCACAGCGTTGTCGCCGGTGGAGCATGCGGTGCTGATGATCGGCACCTACGAGCTGACCCACTGCATCGACATCCCCTACCGCGTGGTCATCAACGAGGCCGTCGAGCTGGCCAAGTCCTTCGGCGGCACCGATGGCCACAAATACGTCAACGGCGTGCTCGACAAGGCGGCCACCGACCTGCGCACGGTGGAAGTGAAGGCGCGCCAGGCGGCGCGCAAATGAAACTCGCATCGCGGCTCGACCACATCGAGCCTTTTTATGTGATGGAGTGCGCCAAGGCGGCGCGTCAGATCGCCGCCAGCCCGGCCTGCGATCCTGCCCGGGGCGGCGAGCGCATGCTCTTCTTGAACATCGGCGAACCCGACTTCACCGCCCCGCCCCTGGTGCAGGAAGCCGCCGACCGCGCCATCCGCGCCGGCCTGACGCAGTACACCGAAGCCATGGGCCTGCCGGCACTGCGCGAGGCGCTCAGCGGCTGGTACGCCCAGCGCTTCGGGCTGAACATCCCGGCCCGCCGCATCATGATCACCGCAGGCGCCTCGGCCGCGCTGCAGCTGGCCTGCCTGGCCTTGTTCGAAGCCGGCGACGAGGTGCTGATGCCCGACCCCAGCTACCCCTGCAACCGGCATTTCGTGGCCTCCGCCGACGCGGTGGCCAGGCTGTTGCCCACCACTGCCGAGCAGCGCTTTCAGCTCGAAGCCAAGGCCGTGGAAGTGGCGTGGACACCGGCCACCCGCGGCGTGCTGCTGGCCAGCCCGTCCAACCCCACCGGCACGTCCATCCACCCCGACGAGATGCGCCGCATCGATGCGGTGGTCAGCGCGCGGGGTGGCGTGAGCATCATCGACGAGATCTACCTGGGCCTGAGCTACGACGACACCTTTGGCCACAGTGCCCTCAGCCTGGGTGAGCACATCGTCTCGGTCAACAGCTTCAGCAAGTACTTCAACATGACGGGCTGGCGCCTGGGCTGGCTGGTGCTGCCCGAAGCCCTGGTGGCGCCGGTCGAGCGGCTGGCGCAAAACCTCTTCATCTGCGCTTCAACCATCGCCCAGCAGGCCGCGCTGGCTTGCTTCCACCCCGAGTCGATTGCCGAATACGAACGCCGCCGCGCCGAGTTTCGCGCCCGGCGCGACCGGGTGGTGCCGGCCCTCAACCGCCTGGGCCTGACCGTACCGGTCGAGCCCGATGGTGCTTTCTACGCCTATGCCGACTGCAGCGCGCACAGCGCCGACAGCTGGACGTTTGCTTTCGAGTTGATGAACCGCGCGCATGTGGCCCTCACGCCGGGGCGCGATTTTGGCCGCCACGATCCGCAGCGCTGGCTGCGCCTGTCGTTTGCCAGCAGCCAGGCCAAGCTGGACGAGGCGCTGCACCGCCTGCAGCGCGTTCTCGGCTGAAGGGCTGAAGGGCTGAACATGCAGGCATTCACACCTTGGCAGCGGTGTGGGCTGGCGAGGGCAGCCCATGCCTGACAAGCCACCTAGCCGCAGCCTGGACGTCGAGTTCAAGGTACGCGACTACGAATGCGACATGGGCCATGTTGTCAACCATGCGGCCTACCTCAACTACCTTGAACATGCCCGCCACGAGTTGCTGCACGGCTTGGGCATCCGGTTTGGCACCCTCGCCAAACGCGGCGTGTTTTTGGTGGTGACCCGCATCGAAGCCGACTTCAAGGCGTCTCTGACCAGCGGGGATACGTTCACGGTCCGCACCGAGCTTCAGCGCAAGGGGCGCCTTCGGCTCCAGTTCAAACAAGACATCTACCGCTTGCCCGACCATCGGCTGATGCTGAGCGCGGTGGTGACGGGCACCGCCGTGAACGAACGCGGACGGCCAGCACTTCCAGTCGAACTGGAAAACGCGCTCGACGGCTTGACTGGCTGACCAGGCGCAACGGACGCGTACCGGCGCACCACGGCGCACCACGGCGCACCACGGCGCACTACGGCGCATCTCGGCGCATCCCGGCGCATCTCGGCGCATCGCGGTCCATCGCGGCCTTTGGTACTGCGCACCACTCGCCAGGCATGTTTCGGGCAATCGCGACGGCTTCAGTGATTCCGCTTTTTATCCACAAGGTAGATTGACCCTTGTTTGAACCGATAACTTCACATCATTTTCTCAATAGAAGCCCAATTGACCTCGATATGCGCTACCGATGGTTTACACTGATTGCTCAATGAATCGCCCCCAAGCGGCCAGGTTGTTCGCAGCCGTCGGCCATGTTGCCCACCACCCCTCCAAGGAATCTCAAATGAAACAAGCCCTGCCCCGCCGAGTGTTCTTGATGACGTTGGCGGCCTCCGGCACCGCCGTGGTCACTGGCGCGCATGCGCAGGCCATGCTCGACGAGAAGGACGCCCAGGGCGTTGCGCTGGGCTACGTGGCAGACGCCGCACGCGTCGACGCCAAGAAGTACCCGAAGTTCGCGGCCGGCCAGAAATGCAGCACCTGCGCGCTGTACCAAGGCAAGCCCGCAGACAAGGCCGGCGGCTGTCCGCTGTTCGGTGCCAAGCAGGTGGCGGGCCCCGGTTGGTGCACCGCCTGGGCCAAGAAGGCATGAACATGCGCGGTGGCGGCGACAAAAGGCAATCAAGCCAGTCGACCTGAAGAGGGGATTGCGCATGGGTGCGTTGCGATCGCTGATCGTCGTTCTGGGCGACCAACTCGACCTTGAAGCTGCTGCCTTCGATGGATTCGATGCGAGCCTGGATGCCGTGTGGATGGCCGAGGTGGACGAAGAGTCGACCCATGTGTGGTCGAGCAAGCCGCGCACCGCCATGTTTCTGGCGGCGATGCGCCACTTTGCTCTGACACTGCGGGCGGCGGGACGCCCCTTGCACTACACGCGGCTGGACACGCACGGCAATGCCGGCAACCTGAAGGCGCAGTTGCAGGCCGACATCCTGCGCTTGAAGCCGGCCTGCCTGGTGATGACCGCGCCGGGCGATTGGTGTCTGCTGCAGGCCATCAAGGCCGTGGCTGAGGCCAACGGCCTTTCGCTGGACATCCGCGAAGACCGCCACTTCTTCGTCACCGTGCGCGAGTTTGCGGCGCACGCCAAAGGCCGCAAGTCGCTGCGCATGGAGTACTTTTACCGCGAGCAGCGCAAGCGGCATGGCGTCTTGATGCAAGACGGCGAGCCCGTTGGTGGCCAGTGGAACTTCGACGCCGAGAACCGCGAGTCGTTTGGTGCTGCCGGCCCGGGCGCCGTGCCACCGCGCACAGGCTTCGAGCCCGATGCCGTCACGCGCGAGGTGATAACGCTGGTCAACACCCGCTTCGCCAGCCATCCCGGTCGGCTGGACAGTTTTGCCTGGCCTGTCACGCGCGCCCAGGCATTGCAATCCTTGCAGGCCTTCATCCTGGAGCGCCTGCCTTTGTTCGGGCGGTTTCAGGACGCGATGTGGCCGGGCGACCCGTGGCTGTACCACGCCCACCTGTCGGCGGCTCTGAACCTGAAGCTGCTGCACCCGCGCGAGGTGGTGGCTGCGGCCGAAGGCGCACACCGCAGCGGGCACGCACCGCTGGCCAGCGTCGAAGGTTTCATCCGCCAGATCCTCGGCTGGCGCGAGTATGTGCGCGGCATCTACTGGACGCAGATGCCCGGATACACGGAGCGCAATGCGCTCGACGCCCGCGAAGACCTGCCTCGTTGGTACTGGAACGGCGCCACCGACATGGCCTGCCTGCGCGACGCGCTGGCGCAGACCCTGACCCACGGCTACGCCAACCACATCCAGCGCCTGATGGTCACCGGCCTTTACGCGCTGATGCTGGGCGTGCAGCCCGCGCAGGTACACGCCTGGTACCTGGCCGTGTACGTCGACGCGGTCGAGTGGGTGGAGC
>JANOAQ010000436.1:0-10006 GCA_031411195.1 Burkholderiaceae bacterium
GCACTTTCGCCTGCACGGCGACAAATGGTTCTGCTCCAACCCCGACGCCGCCCTGGCGATGGTGCTGGCCCGCATCGAGGGTGCGCCGGCCGGCATGGCCGGCATCTCGCTGTTTTTGCTGCCGCGCACCCTGGCCGATGGCACCACCAACGCCTTGCGCATCCTGCGCCTGAAAGACAAGCTGGGCAGCCGCTCGATGGCCAGCGGCGAGATCCGCCTCGAAGGTGCCCAGGCCTGGCTGGTGGGTGAAGCAGGCCGGGGCTTTCAGCAGATGGCCGACATGGTCAACAACTCTCGCCTGTCCAACGGCATGCGCGCCGCCGGCCTGATGCGCCGGGCCTTTGGCGAGGCGCTGCACATCGCGCAGCGGCGCCAGGCCTTCGGCCAGCCGCTGATCCAGCTGCCACTGATGCGGCGCCAGTTGCTCAAGCTGCTGCTGCCCACCGAGCAGGCGCGCACCATGCTCTTTCAGGCCGCCGACGCCCTGCGCCGTGCCGATGCCGGCGAGCCCGGCGCGTATGCGCTGACGCGCATCCTCACGCCGCTCATCAAGTTTCGCGCCTGCCGCGATGCCCGGCGTGTCACCGGCGATGCGATGGAAGTGCGCGGCGGCTGCGGCTACATCGAAGAGTGGAGCGACGCCCGCCTGCTGCGCGACGCCCACCTGGGCTCGATCTGGGAAGGCACCAGCAACATCGTGGCCCTGGATGTGCTGCGCGCCATCCGCCGCGACGCCGCGCTGCCCGCACTGATGCAGCACTTGCACGGCCTGCTGGCCGACACACCGCTGCACCCGCAAGTGCGCGCGGTGTTCAACACCACACTGGCCCGCGTGCTGGCGCGCGCCGACGCGGTGGCCTCGGCGCCGCGTGGCAGTGCCGACGTGTCGGCACGCCAGGTGGGCTCGGCGCTGTACCACCTCAGCACTGCAGTGGCCATGGCCTGGGAAGCCGGCCGCACCGGATCGGCACGGCGCATGCGCCTGGCGCAGACGGTGCTGCGCCTGCGCCTGCTGCCACAAGACCCGCTGGCCGACGATGTTGAGCCCGATGGGCTGGCCAGCCTGCTGCAGCCCGACCCAAGCGCAGATGCGCCCGAGGCCATCGACCAGGTGCAGGTGCTTTGAACCGCGCCGAGCCAAGCCACCCGTGACGCCTGTGCAAGCCGCCGGTCTGGCCGCCGAGCTGGACGTCTTCACCTGTCCGCTGGGTGGCATGCGCCTGATCGAGGCGTCGGCCGGCACGGGCAAGACCTGGAACATCTGCGGCCTGGTGCTGCGCCTGCTGCTGGAGCGGCGCCTGCCGGTGCAGCACATCCTGGTGGTCACCTTCACCAATGCCGCCACGGCCGAATTGCGGGCGCGAATCCGCGAGCGCATCGCCAGCACCTTGGCAGCCCTGCGTGCAACACCCGGCCCGCCCGCCGGGGCCGACCCCTTCGTACCCGCGTTGCTGAAATCGCTGCGCGACCGGCTCGGCCTGGCCGACAGCGACATGGCCAGCGTGCTCGACCTGGCCCTGCAGACCTTTGACGAAGCGGCCATCTTCACCATCCACGGCTTCTGCCAGCGCGCCCTGGCCGATTCGCCCTTCGCGGCCCAGATGCCGCTGCAGCAAACCCTGCTGCACGACGACAGCGATCTGCTGCTGCAGGCGGTGCAAGACTTCTGGCGCCTGCGCGTGGCCGGCCCGGCGGCCGACCCGATGCTCACCGGCTGGCTGCTGGCCCAGGGCGACACACCTGAGCGCTGGGCCGGGCTGCTCAAGCGCCAGATGGCCAAGCCCTTGTCGGTGCAGCGCTGGCCGGCCGACATCGACGAACCCGCCCCGGGTGATGGCGGCAACGCAGCCGTGGCACACGCCCATGCCGACGCGCGGCAGGCCTGGGCCAGCCAAGGCGAGGCCGCCCTGGAGGTGCTGCGCAAGGGCCGCACGCAGCTCAGTGGCCACACCTACAAGGCCGATACCCTGCCGGTCATCGGCCAGGCTTGGCATACCTTGATGGCGGCCAGCGCCGCACCTGGCCCGCATGCCGCCCTGCCGGCCAAGGCCGAATTGCTGGGCATCACCACGCTGCGCGCCAAGACCAACCAGAACAAGACCACGCCGGAGCACCCCTTCTTCCACACCGCCCAGACCTTGGTGGACGCCCTGGCCGCACGTGGGCGGCACCTGGCCCTGGCCCGCCTGCGCCTGCTGCGCAGCCTGCTGGCCGATGCCGGACAGGCCCTGCGCGATGCCAAGCGCCGGCACCGCGTGGTGGCCTTCGACGACATGCTTTTCAACCTGCACCAGCGGCTGCAGGGGCCAGGCGGCGATGCGCTGGCGGCGTCGCTGCAGGCGCGTTTTCCAGCAGCGCTAATCGACGAATTCCAGGACACCGATCCGCTGCAGTTCGCCGTCTTCCACCGCATCCACGGCACCGCCCCGAGCGACGATGCAACGCCGCTGTTTCTGGTGGGCGACCCCAAACAGGCGATCTACAGCTTTCGCCATGCCGATCTGCACACCTACCTGCAGGCCCGCAACCTGGCTGCATCCACCTACACCCTGCTGGGCAACCAGCGCGCCACGCGGCCACTGATCAGTGCGTTGAACCACCTCTTCACTGCCAACCCCCAGGCCTTCATGCAGCCGGGTCTGGCTTACCACCCGGTGGCCTTTGGCGCCAAGCCGCGTGCGGTACTGACGGACAGCACCGAGCCGCGCGCGCCGCTGCAGTTGTGGGCCCTGCCCAGTGATGCCCGCAGCGGCCAGCCGCTGAACAAGGCCCAGGCCATGGCCGCTGCGGCCCAGGCCTGCGCCGGCGAGATCACCCGCCTGTTGACTGGGGCGGGCCAGGGCGCCGTGCGCTTGGGCGATGCGCCGTTGCGCGCCGGTGACCTGGCCGTGCTGGTGCGCAGCCACAGCCAGGGCAGCAGCATGCGCCAGGCCCTGGCCACCCTGGGCGTGGGCAGTGTCGAGTTGTCGCAGGCCAGCGTCTTTCACACCCCCGATGCCGAAGAGCTGGAACGACTGCTCACTGCCGTGCTGTCGCCCGCGCGCGACGGCTTGCTCAAGGCCGCGCTGGCCACCCGGGCCATGGGCATGGACGCTCGGCAGATCGATGCGCTTGCGCAAGATGAGCCGGCCCTGCAGGCCATCCTGCAGCGTCTGGTCGGCTACCAGCGGGCCTGGCTGCAACAGGGCGTGGGCTTCATGCTGCGCCATTGGCTGCATGCCGAAGCCGTGCCCCGGCGTCTGCTGGCCCAACCCGACGGCGCACGCCGCCTGACCAACCTGCTGCACCTGGCCGAGTGCCTGCACCAGGCCGCCACCGAACACCCTGCACCCGAAGCCCTGCTGCGCTGGCTTCAATCGCAGCGCGAAGACAGCCGTGGCGACGACGCCACCCAGTTGCGGCTGGAAAGCGACCGCAACCTGGTGCAGATCATCACCATCCACAAGAGCAAGGGGCTGGAGTACCCGGTGGTCTTCTGCCCCTTCCTGTGGGACGGCCGCCTGCGGGCCAATGGCGACGGCCTGGAAGGCCTTGACTGGCATGACGGCGACGAGGCGGTGGTCGACTTCCGCGCCGGCCTCGACCCCGCCTTCGACGAGGCTGCGGCCAAGGAAGCGGCGCACCACGAAGCCGCCGCCGAAACCCTGCGCCTGGTCTACGTGGCCCTGACGCGCGCGGTGCAGCGCTGCTACCTGGTGGTGGGCAGCTACCGGGTGAAGACGAGCAAGGGCTACAGCACGGCCGAGAGCGGCCGCAACCTGCTCAACTGGCTGGCAGCGGGCGCCGCCGTCGACCCGGTTGAATGGCTCAAGTCCAAGAGCAAGGGCAAAGGCAAAGCAAAGACGCCCGAGCCCGACACCATCGCCGCGGCCTGGACCGCGCTGGCCGCCGCGCCCGTGCCCGATGCGCCCGGGGCCGCCGCGCCCGTGCCTGCACCGCACACCGGGCCGGCCCTGGCTTTGGCACCACTGCCTCGCCCCTGGCCAGAACCCTTGCCACCGGCCGACCGGGATACCCCGCCCGCACAGGCCTTGGCCGCACCCGGCCACCTGGGCGCAAGCTGGTGGATCGGCAGCTACAGTGCGCTGGCCCGCATGCCAGGCGCTGATGAACTGCCCGCCCCGGCCACCGAACACAGCGTGGCCGAACGCCAGGCAGCCGACCATGATGCCCGGACCGAAGCGCCGCTGGCCGTCGGCACCGATGCCGATGCCGATGCCGATGCCGATGTCGGCGCGCGATTGCTTTTCCAGTTCACCACTGCGGCGCCACGCGCAGTCGATGACGTGCTGGGTTTTCCACGTGGTGCGGCCGCCGGCGAGTGCGTGCACGCAGCCTTCGAGTGGGCCGAGTTCACCCAGCCGGCCACCTGGCCTGCGGCCATCAGCCGCGCCTTGTTGAAGCACCCACCCGACGCCGATGCCGAAGCCGCGGCGCAGGCCGTCTGGCCCGCCATGCTGCAGCGCCTGCTGAGCGACGTGCTGCACACGCCCCTGCCCATCGGCACCTCGACGCCTTTGCGCCTGGCCACCCTGGTGCCGCAGCGTCGCCTGGCCGAACTGGAGTTCCACCTGCCCGCACCGCGCTTGGGTGCCGCGCAGCTCAACCACACCCTGCGGGCGCTGGGCTACCGCCAGAACGCGGTCGACTTTGCCACCCTGCGCGGCTACCTCAAGGGTTATGTCGACCTGGTGTTCGAGCACGACGGCCGCTACTTCATCGCCGACTGGAAATCCAACCACCTGGGCGAAACGGCAGCCGCCTACAGCCCGGCCGCGCTGGACGCCGCCATGGCCGGCCACCGCTACACCCTGCAGCACCTGATCTACGGTGTGGCCTTGCACCGTTGGCTGGCGCGGCGCCTGCCCGGCTACCGCTACGAAACGCACTTCGGTGGCGCGGTCTACCTGTTCGTGCGTGGGGTGCGGCCAGGCTGGCTGAACGCCGACGGCTCGCCCGCCGGACTGCACTTTCATCGGCCCACCGCCGTGGCCATGCAACGCCTGTCGGCCCTGCTGGCCGCCGACCTGGCCCCAGACGAGGCCGCATGACGATCCACCGCATTGACCACGCCTTGCCTTTGGCCGAGGGCCTGGCCGACCACGTGCGCCAGTGGGCCAGCACGGCGGGCGCCGGCCCCGAGGTGGCCGAGATCGCAGGAAGGGCAGCACGTGCCTTGAGCCTGGCCACCAGCGCCGGCCATGTCTGCCTGCCCCTGGCCGATCTGGTCGACGCCCAGGCGCCTGGCGCACCGCCGGATGCCGCAGCCTGGCGCCAGGCCTTGCGCGCCAGCGGCGTGGTCGGCGCGCCCACCGACGTGCAGCGCCTGCCCCTGGTGCTGGACGACGAAGACCGGCTCTACCTGCAGCGCGATTTCATGTTCGAGCGCCGCCTGGCCGCCCGCCTGGCGCATTGTGTGCGGCCCTTGCCGCGCCCCGGCGCGGTCGAGCACCAGCGCACCGCCCGCCAGCTGGCGCAATTGTTCGCCGGCAATGCCCGCGACAACGGTGCCGTCGACTGGCAACAACTCGCCGCTGCCATGGCCCTGCGCGGGCGGCTCACCGTCATCAGCGGCGGGCCGGGCACCGGCAAGACCACCACCGTCGTCAACTTGCTGGCCTGCCTGCTGGCCCGCCAATCCGATGCCCGGATCGTATTGGCCGCGCCCACTGGCAAGGCGGCCGCGCGCCTGTCGGAGGCCCTGCGCCAACGCGCCGGCCACCTGCCCGAGGCGATGCGCGAACGGCTGCCCACTGAAAGCTTCACCCTGCATCGCCTGCTGGGGGTGCGCCCACCCGGCCAGGTGGCTGAAGCCGGCAGCCTGTTCTTGCACCACGCCGGCAACCCGCTGGCGCTGGACGTGCTGGTGGTCGACGAAGCGTCGATGCTCGATCTGGCGCTGGCCACCCGTCTCCTGGAAGCGGTGCCCGAGCCTGCGCGCATCGTATTGCTGGGCGACAAGGACCAGTTGTCCGCCGTCGAATCGGGTGCGGTGTTTGCCGAACTCAGCGCCGACCCTCGCCTGAGCCCGGCTGCCCGGCAAGACCTGGCCGGCCTGTGCGGCGTGGCGGCCGATCGGATCGTGCCCGCCGCACCAGTGCAGCCCAGCGCGCTGCGCGACTGCGTGGTCTGGTTCAACCGCAACTTCCGCTTTGCGGCCGACTCGGGCATCGGCCGGCTGGCGGCCGACACGGTGGCTGGCCGCGCTGACTCAGCCTTGGCCTGGCTGCGCGCGGGCGCCGACCCGTCGGTGCAATGGATCGCCGACGAATCTCCCGCGCCACAACCGGCCACATGGCAGGCCGTGACCGAGGGCTTTGGGCCCTATCTGGCAGCGCTGCAGTCGGCCCTGGCTGGCGGTACGACCGCAGCGGCCCAGGCACAAAGCGTCACTGAAGCCTTCAACCGTTTTCGTGTGCTGTGTGCGGTGCACGACGGCCCGCGCGGCGTGGCCGCCATCAACCGCTGGGTGGCCCGGCAACTCTGCCAGAACCTGGGCCAGCCGGCGCCAGAGACCGGCCGAGCCTGGTTTGCGGGGCGTCCGGTGATGGTGCTGCAGAACGATGCCGCACTGCGGCTGTTCAATGGCGACATCGGCATCACCCTGCCCGATGCCAACGGCATGCTGGCGGTGTACTTTCCAGCGGCCGACGGGGGCTTGCGGACGGTGGCGCCGCTGCGCCTGCCGCCCCACCAGACCGCGTTTGCAATGACGGTGCACAAGAGCCAGGGCAGCGAGTTCAACGCGGTGCTGGTGCTGCTGCCCGCCCAACGCAGCCGCGTGCTGGGCCGCGAGCTGCTCTACACCGCCATCACGCGGGCCCGCCAACGCGTGGTGCTGGTGGCCAGCGCGCCGGTGCTGGTCGCTGCTATCAACGCCCGCAGCCAGCGCCGTTCAGGCCTGCTGGCCCGATTGGCCGAAGTGCTAGGCCCGCCCGAAGCTTGAAAGGCGCGCGCTGTTCAGGCGTCAACCGCCAGCGCCCCGCGCCGGATCTGGTCGCGTTCCAGGGATTCGAAAAGGGCCTTGAAGTTGCCCTCGCCAAATCCGTCATCACCCTTGCGCTGGATGAACTCGAAGAACACCGGGCCCAGCTGTGTCTCGGAGAAGATCTGCAACAGCAGGCGGGCTTGGCCGCTGGCGGTGGTGCCATCGAGCAGGATGCCGCGTGTCTGCAACTCGGCCACCGGCTGGCCATGACCGGGCAGGCGCTCGGACAGCATGTCGTAGTACGCCTCGTTGGGCGCGGCCATCAGGGGCACACCGGCCAGTTGCAGGCGGTCGATGGTGGCCATCAGGTCGTCGGTCAGCAAGGCCACGTGCTGGATGCCCTCGCCGTTGAACTTCATCAGAAACTCTTCGATCTGCCCGGCACCGCGCGATGACTCTTCGTTCAGCGGGATGCGGATCATCCCGTCGGGCGCTGTCATGGCCTTGCTGGTCAAGCCGGTGTACTCGCCCTGGATGTCGAAGTAGCGGATCTCGCGAAAGTTGAACAACCGCTCGTAGAACGCCGCCCAGTAACCCATGCGCCCCCGGTAGACGTTGTGCGTCAGGTGGTCGATCAGCTTCAGGCCATGGCCCGCCGGGTGGCGGTCCGCGCCCTCGATGAAGTCGAAGTCGATGTCGTAGATCGAGCGGCCATCCTCGAAACGGTCGATCAGGTACAGCGGCGCGCCGCCAATGCCCTTGATCGCGGGCAAACGCAGTTCCATCGGGCCGGTGGGGATGTCGATGGGCTGGGCGCCCAGCTCGAGTGCCCGGTTGTAGGCCAGGTGCGCATCCTTCACCCGAAAGGCCAGGCCGCAGGCCGACGGGCCATGCTCGGCCGCAAAGTAGGCCGCGATGCTGCGCGGCTCGCGGTTGACGATGAAGTTGATCTCACCCTGGCGGTAAAGCACCACGTCCTTGGACCGGTGGCGCGCCACCAGGGTGAAGCCCATGCGCTCGAACAGCGGCTCCAGCAACTGCGGGATGGGGGAGGCAAACTCGACAAACTCAAACCCCATGAGGCCCATGGGGTTCTCGAACAGATCGGCCATGACAGTGCTCCTGTTGGCGTGGACGGACAGCGCGGAATCTGGCTCGACAAGAGCCGGCGGGTCTATCGCCAGACGGGTGGTGCACAGGGACGGCCGCGCACGCTGCGGGCCAGGTGCTCACCCATGAACAGGGCAAAGCCGCGCGAGTGGGAGGTTAGGTGGTGGCGTCGGATCACAGCTTGCACCGCAGGCATGCTTCGGTTTCATCATAGCAAGCCCTGCCGCACAGACAGGGCGCGTGCAGAGGCTCAAGCTCCCGGCCATGCAGGCCGGCTTTGCAACAGGCACACGTAGTTTTGATTCACAGGTGGGGCGCACCGCCTGGGGCCTGGCGGTGCTGTGTACATCGCCGACTTGCGAGCGATCTGCAGGCGACTGCGCAGCCGCTTGAAGCCAGGCATGGCGCTTTCATGTCACCCCCTGAACCGGCGCCTGACTGGTAACCCGCTTGACCCTCGGTTAGGGTGATGTCCCAAGCGGATGTAGTAATCTTTCAGGCTATATTGCAGCCGGTCGCGACAGACACAGCGACCAGCGACTCATGAGGTCGCCTCTTGAACAAAAGCACAGCGCCCCACTTTCACTCGGGTGGGCCGTCTGGAGGTAAACAGTGGATTACGCTTCACAGCAACGCAGTCCGGGCAAACACCCGATCGGCTTGGGCGTGGTGGTGATCGGTCATGTGATTCTGGGTTATGCCCTGGTCAACGGGCTGGGTCACAAGATCGTGGATGCGATCAAGGCACCGATCGAGACGAAGATCATCGACGAGATCAAGCCGCCGCCGCCGCCGCCACCCGACAACCTGCCACCGCCGCCCAAGACGGCCATGCCACCTCCGTCCTTCGTGCCTCCGCCCGAAGTGCAGGTGGCTCAGCCGCAGCTGGCACCCGCCATCACCGTCACCCGCGAAGCACCGCCGCCTGCGCCCCCGGTGTCCATTGCTCCGGCCCCTGCACCGGTGCAGGCCCCGGCGCCCGTCGCTGCACCAGCCCCTGTGCGCCGCTCGGCCGTGGCCGCAATCATCGACGTGGGCACCTGCGAGAAGCCAGAGTACCCGGCTGCCGCGCTGCGCGCCGAGGCCACCGGCACCACCAAGATCCGCTTCACCGTGGATGCGGCCGGTGTGGTCTCGAAGTCCGAGATCGAGCGCCCAGCCGGGGCCTCGCGTGAACACCGCCTGCTCGACCGCACTGCGGTCGAGGCACTGTCGAAGTGCCGCTTCAAGCCCGGCACCGACGAAAGCGGCAAACCCACCGGCGGAACCACCGTCGTCGACTACGTCTGGAAGACCGAGTAATCCCGCGCCCGGCGCTACTCTGCCTTTCCTGTTGAAACCCCTCCCGTCCCTGGAGTCACCATGTCCTTGATCAAGATCGTGCGCGCGCCGCTGGCCGCAGCCCTGCTGGCGCTGGCCGCCCTGGCCACCACCGCCCCTGCTCCTGCCCTGGCCCAAGCGGCCAGCGCTCCGGCCGCGACAGCGTCTGTTGTAGCGCCGGCCACCATGGCCGCACCTGCGGCCGTGACCAAAGAGGAAGTGGTCAATCCCTACGGCCTGGAAGCCCTGTGGAAAGAGGGTGACTTCGTTGCCCGCGGAACGCTCATCATCATGATCATCATGAGCATGGGCTCGTGGTACATCATCTTCACCAAGTTGTTCGAGCAGCAGAAGATGCTCAAGGCCGCCAACGCCGTGGGCGAAAGCTTCTGGAAGGCCGGCTCGATGAAGCAGGCGGCCAACACCCTGGCCGACGGCAGCGCCTTCCGCTACATCGCCGAGCAGGGCGTCAAGGCCGACGAGCACCACGAGGGCACCCTGGTCGAGAGCATCGACCGCCACACCTGGATCAGCATGAGCGTGGAGCGGGCGGTGGGCAACATCAACAGCCGCCTGCAGGACGGCCTGGCCTTCCTGGCCACGGTGGGCTCGACCGCCCCGTTCGTGGGCCTGTTCGGCACGGTCTGG
>JANOAQ010000437.1:0-2010 GCA_031411195.1 Burkholderiaceae bacterium
CTCGCGGGTGGTGACGAGGAATTGCGCCTGCGGCGCCACGGCGAGCCAGCGGCCGAGCGTCACTTCGGCGTGCCGCGTGACCTGCTCGAAGTTGTCGAATATCACCAGGCAGGCGCCGCGACCGCCAATCGCCTGGCCGAGCCTTTCAATCGGGTCGACAGGTCCCAGCGAAACGCCCAGCGCCAGGGCCGTGGCTTGCACGATGCCATCCGCACTGCGGGCGGTGGCCAGGTCACAAAACCAGGCACCGCCGGGGTGGTCACCCAGCCAACTGCGCGCATACCGCAGCGCCATGCGCGTCTTGCCGATACCGCCGATGCCCAGCACCGAGACCAGCCTTGCCCCGCCATGGAAGCGCCCGGCCAATTCGGCGAGCGCCTCGGTTCGGCCGACGAAACCATTGCGCTCGGCCGGCAGGTTGTTGGGCACCGCCTGCAGCGGCACCCACTGGCCATCCTGCGCAATGACCCGGTAAGCTTTGGGCGACGCTTCGGGCGGCGCAAAGCGCGAACTGTCATGACCTGCCTCGAACAACTCCACGGGATCGGGCAAGCCCTTGAGCCGCCAGTGCCCATGCGATCCGATCTGGATGTCCTTCGGGGCGCCCAGCGCCACACGGGCACTGTTGCTGAGCAGCGTCTGACCGCCTCGCGCAAGGCCCATGATGCGTGCCGCCATGGGCTTGGCCAGGCCATCGACTTCAACCGGCTTCGCCCCCTGGCGGATGTCTTCGTCGCGGTTGGGGCGCAGGTGAAGCGTGCCATGGTGTACGCCAGCGCGCGCCGTCAAAGGCGGGCTCAGGCTGGCCAGTGCATCGTGCAGTGCCAAGGCGCAGCCGACTGCATCGTCGATCTGATCGAACAGCAGCAGAAACCCGTCGCTCTTGTCGATCTCCCGCCCGCGCCACTGTCTGAACAGATCCCGGCAAAGGTCATCGTGGGCGGCCCAGAGCACGGCCGCCTTGTCCTCGCCCAACTGTTCCGACAGCAGCGTGCTGTCGACCACATCGGTCATCAAAAGGACCAACTCGTTGGGCATGGGTGTTGCGCCGGGGCGCGGGCAGCTGGCTGGGTCGGGGCACTCTAGCAGGCGTTGGTGCCCGCTGTCATGCGCTCCAGCCCAAGCGCCGTCCGGTCACAACGAACAAGGGGCAGCCGAAGCTGCCCCTTTTCAATGCAAGGCCTCCGAAGTGGCGGCCGCAACGACTTACTTCAGACCGGCTGCAGCCCGAAGGGCTGCCGCTTTGTCCGTACGTTCCCAGGTGAACTCGGGCTCGTCGCGGCCGAAGTGGCCGTAGGCGGCGGTCTTTTCATAGATGGGGCGCAGCAGGTCGAGCATCTGGATGATGCCCTTGGGGCGCAGGTCGAAGTACTCGTTGACCAGGGCCGAGATCTTCTCGTCGCTGATCACGCCTGTGCCTTCGGTGAAGATGGTCACGTTCATCGGCTTGGCCACGCCGATGGCGTAGGCCACCTGCACCTGGCATTGGCGCGCCAGGCCTGCGGCCACCACGTTCTTGGCCACGTAGCGTGCGGCATAGGCGGCGCTGCGGTCCACCTTGCTGGGGTCTTTGCCGCTGAAGGCGCCACCCCCGTGCGGGCAGGCGCCGCCGTAGGTGTCGACGATGATCTTGCGGCCGGTCAGGCCGCAATCACCCTGCGGGCCGCCGATGACGAAGCGGCCGGTGGGGTTGACCAGGTAGCGCGTGTTCTGCAGCCATTCCTTGGGCAGCACCGGCTTGATGATCTCTTCGATCACCGCCTCGATGAAGCTGGCCTTCATCGTGGTCTGCGTTTCGCTCTGGTCGGGGCTGTGCTGGCTGCTCAGCACCACGGTGTCGATGCTGTGCGGCTTGCCGTCCACGTAGCGCATCGTCACCTGGCTCTTGGCGTCGGGGCGCAGGAAGGGCATGCGCCCGTCCTTGCGCAACTGCGCCTGGCGTTCGACCAGGCGGTGCGCGTAGTGGATGGGCGCGGGCATCAGGCTGGGCGTCTCGTCGCAGGCGTAGCC
>JANOAQ010000438.1:0-2268 GCA_031411195.1 Burkholderiaceae bacterium
GCCCTCCCAGATCGAGCCCAGGTGGGCATCACGCAGCAGGCGCGGATCGCTCCATTCCTCGATGTAGCCACAGCCGCCACGCACCTCCATCGCATCGCCGGTGACCTTGCGTGCATCGCGGCAAGCGCGGAACTTGATCAAAGGGGTCAGGATGCGGGTCAGCGCATAGGCATGCGCCTCGCCGGCATCGGCACGGCGCAGCGCGTCGGCGGTCTGCAACAGCATCGTGCGGGCCTGCTCGGTGGGCAGCAGCAGCTTGAACAACTGGCGGCGCATCAGCGGCAAATCGATCAGGCGCTTGCCAAAGGCCTGGCGCTGCTGCGCCACGTACAGCGCCTCGCCGTACGCCCGGCGCATCAACCCGGCCGCGCGCATGCCGTTGGACAGGCGTGAGTTGTTCACCATGTCGGCCATCTGCTGGAAGCCCCGGCCCGGCTCGCCCACCAGCCAGGCCTGGGCGCCTTCCAATCGAATCTCGCCGCTGGCCATCGAGCGGCTGCCCAGCTTGTCCTTCAGCCGCAGCATGCGGTAGGGGTTGGCGCTGCCATCGTCCAAGGTGCGCGGCAGCAGGAACAGTGAGACACCGGCCATGCCGGGCGGGGCACCGTCGATGCGGGCCAACACCATCGCCAGCGCGGCATCGGGGTTGGAGCAGAACCATTTGTCGCCGTGCAGGCGAAAGTGCTCGCCCTCGGGCACCGCGCGGGTGGCGGTGGCGGCCACGTCCGAGCCGGCAGCTTGCTCGGTCATGAACATGGCGCCCTGGTGCAGGTGTTCAAACTCGGTGGTGGTCAATGCGGGCAGGTGCTGCGCCACCAGCGCCGGATCGCCGAACTTGCGCAGCGTGCGGGTCAGCGAATCGGTCATCGACAGCGGGCAACACAGGCCGAACTCGGCCTGCACCAGCAGGTAGCTCAACGCGTACTTGGCGGCGGCGGGCATGGGCTGGGGCCAGCCCAGCACGCCGGCGCGGTGCGACATCGCGGCCAGGCCGTAGTCGGCAAAGGCCACCCGCTCCAGGGCCACGTAGTCGGGGTGCTTGTGGATGCGCTGCGCGTCCAGCCCGGTGCGGCTGCGGTGTTCCAGTGTGGGTGGGTGCTTGTCGGCGCTCAGCGCCAGGGTGTCGAGCAGGCCACCGGCCAGGCCGCCCAGGCGCTGCAGGTGCGGCTGCAGGTGGGCTAGCAGATCGGCCGGCAGGTACAGCGGCAGCAGCGCCTGCAGCTCGGCATCGGTCTCGTAGAGATTGGTGCCATGGCGGTCGGGGATCGGGTGGGCCGCAGAGGCCAGGGGCAGCGGGCGTTGGGACAGGTCGGTCATCGCAGGTTCGGGCGGCAGGCTTGGGTCGGGCCAGTATCGGCGGCGGTTGGGGTGGCGGTTGGGGTGGCGGTTGGGGTGGCGCGACAGGGGCCAGCCGCTACCATCACCCGCATGAGCCTGAATCTGGATGATTTGAACCGCAAATACGTCGCGCGCACCCCCCACATGCGCGAGATCGGCCTGACGGTCACCGCCATCGGCCCCGCACGCGGCACCATGTGCTTGCCGGCCCGGCCCGATTGGGTCGGCGACCCCGGCCGCGGCATGTTGCACACCGGTGTGTTGACGGTGCTGGCCGATTCGGCCTGCGGCCTGGCCGTGGGCGCTGCGATGACCGAGCGGGTGCCCTACGCCACGCTCGACCTGCGCATGGACTGGCTACGCCCTGCCGGCCCCGACCACGACCTGCACTGCGAGGCCCATTGCTACCGCGTGACCCGCAGCGTGGCCTTCGTGCGCGGCGAGGTGTGGCAGCGTGACCGCACCGACCCCATCGCCACGGTGCAGGCCACCTTCATGCTGTCCACACCGGCAGGCAAGCAGCGCGCATCGCAGTTGAACGATCCGGCTGTGTCGGCTGCGGCCGCAGCAGCGGCGGCGCCGGTGGAAGGCGGCTGGCAACCGCCCGAAGGCAGCGTGCCGGTGATGCCCGACAGCCCCATCCCCTACATCGAGTTCCTCGGCATCCGCACGGTGCCGGGCAGCACCGTGCCGATGTTTCGCATGCCTTACCAGAGCAAGCTGATCGGCAACCCGCACTTGCCGGCCCTGCACGGCGGCGTGGTTGCCGGCTTTGCCGAGACTGCCGCGCTGCTGCACCTGGTGCAAACCTTGGGCGGCACCAAGCTGCCCAAGGGCATCGATTTTTCGATCGACTACCTGCGCGCCGGTCGGCCCGAAGAAACTTTTGCCCAGTGCGAATTGGTGCGGGTGGGTGCCCGGGTGGCACTG
>JANOAQ010000439.1:0-2164 GCA_031411195.1 Burkholderiaceae bacterium
GCCGTAGTGGCTGGCGGCCCGGGCCTTGTCCAGCATCTCGCCGGGCAGGGGTTTGCAGCTGGGGCAGATCTCGGCAAACAGGCCGACAACCTGCTTGTCATAGACCCAGTCCTCCAGCATCTGCGACGGCGCCTCGACGAAATCGAACTTGACGCTGGTGCCGGCCTGCAGCGCCCGGCGCGCGATGGACAGGTTGTTGTGCACCGCATGGCCCAGCTCGTGCAGCAGGGTTTCCAGTTCGTCGAGGGTCAGGCCCTTGCGGTCGAAATTGACCACCAGCGCGGCCTGCGACGGCCGGCCCTGGGCAGGTGACGCCGAGCGCAGCCCCCACACCGCCGCATGGTTGAACTTGCCTTCGCGCGGGTACAAGTCCACCCACAGCGTGGCCAGCGCCTTGCCGGTGGTGGCATCGCTCACCGCGTAGGTCTGCACATCGGGATGCCAGGCCTTGGCATCGGGCACGCGCTGGTAGCGCACCCCCATCAGGCGCTCGATCAGGCGCAGCGTGAACTGCAGGCTTTCCTGTGGCGGAAAGTAGGCCCGGAAGGCTTCCTGGTCGACCGCATAGCGTTCGCGGCGCACCCGCTCGGTGTAGAAGGCCACGTCCCAGCGGTTGATCTGCGTGGTGTCCAGCGCCTGGCCCAGGTGGGCGGCCTTGGCCTGGCGCAGTTCGAGCACCTCGTCGCGCTCACGCGACTGCAGGGCGGTCTTGACCTCGCCGAGGAAGGCTTGCACCTTGGCTGGGGTCTCGGCCATGCGCCGGCGGATGACAAATTCAGCCCAGCTGGCAGCGCCGAACAGGGTGGCGTATTCCTTGCGCAGCTGGGTGATCTCGGCCAGCAGCTTGAGGTTGCCTTCGCCACCCTCATTCGTCTTGGCGCGCCACATGCGCTCGCGCACCGCGCCGGATTCGGCCAGTTGCGTCAGCGGTCCATAGGTGGGGTAGTCCAGGCCGAGCAGTACCCGCCCCTCGGCATCGCGCTTGGCGTCCTTCCAGACAGCGGGCGGCACGCCTTTGAGTTCGAGCTCGGTGAAGGCCAGCTTCACATTGGCGTCGCGGATGGTGCGGTCAAAGGTCTGGGTCAGTTCGGCGATGCGGTCACTCAACTGCTTGGCCCGCGCCCGCTGGGCTGGCGGCAGGCCGACGCCCGAATCCTCGAACTCGTTGACCAGGTTTTTCAGCAGGAGCCGGTCGGCTTCGTCGGCAGGCTTGACCTGTCGCGCCGCCTGGTAGAGCCGCTCGTTTTGCCCGAGCGTCGAGTAGAAGTCGTTCCAGCGCAGCTCACAGGCCTCGGCGGCGTCGCGAATGGGCTTGTCGGGATGCACGGCCGACAGAAACAGCAGCGTATTGGTGGCGTCGTCCGTGCGCGCGGTGTAGGCGTCTTGCGCTGCCAGCCAACGGCCATTGGCCGGGTGGCGTTCGAGCACCTTGAGGCCGGCCGCCGCCTCGGTCAAACCACGGTCGCAGGCCACCTTGACCGCATCGGCCGAAGCAAACTGGGGGTAGGCCGGCCCGGGTGCACGAAGGGCTGGCGGGGCGGCCAGGGTGGCGCCTGACCAGGCCAGCAGGCCGGCACCGGCCAGGGCGGGCAGAAGGGATCGAACGGGGTTGTGCATCGTGGGCAATGTGGGTTGTCACCGCCTCATGAGCGGCGGCACCGATTCTGCCCTCAGCAGGCGCCCGCCCCGCCCATGCTGCGACGAAGCGCAGAGCGGCGCGACGGGCGGCTGCGGCTGCAGCCGAGGCTCAGCCGCCGATCAGGTCCTTGATCTGTTGCAGCGTGGACGGGTCTTCGATGGTCGTCAGATCCCCCGGATCACGCAACTCGCACACGGCCTGGATGGCACGGCGCAGCATCTTGCCCGAGCGGGTCTTGGGCAAGGCCGTCACGAAGCGCACCCGCGCCGGCCGCGCCACGGCGCCCAGCTGGCTGTCCACCAGCTTCATGATCTCGCCCTCGAACTTCAGCATGTCGGCATCACTGCCCAGGCGCGCGGAGTTCTTGGGCACGGCAAACGCCATGGCCACCTGGCCCTTGAGCTGGTCGGCCACGCCGACCACCGCCACCTCGGCCACGTCGGGGTGGCTGGAGATGCTTTCTTCGATCTCGCGCGTGCCCAGGCGGTGGCCGGCCACGTTGATCACGTCGTCGGTGCGCCCCAG
>JANOAQ010000440.1:0-27334 GCA_031411195.1 Burkholderiaceae bacterium
CGGTGCGGTCGCCCTTGGCCACGCCCTGCTCGAACACATGGCGCATGAAGTCTTCGTATTGCGATCGGACAGGGCGGTTCATGGTGCGGAAGGGGCCTGGTTGGCGCGCATTATCCTGGCTGCAGGGGGTCATGCCGCGTCGGGTCATGCAGCGTCGTGCTGCAGGCCAAACTGCATCGCCGCCAGCTTGGCGTACAGCCCGCCTCTGGCCACCAGTTCGTCGTGCTTGCCGATGTCGACGATGCGGCCCGCTTCCATCACCACGATGCGGTCGGCGCGCTGCACGGTGGCCAGGCGGTGGGCGATGACCAGGGTGGTGCGCCCATTCATGGCCGATTCGAGCGCGGCCTGCACCATGCGCTCGCTTTCGGCATCGAGCGCGCTGGTGGCTTCGTCCAGCAGCAGCAGCGGCGGGTTCTTGAGCATGGCGCGGGCAATGCTGATGCGCTGGCGCTGGCCACCCGACAGGCGCACGCCGCGCTCGCCCACGAAGGTGTTGTAGCCCTCGGGCAGGGCGCTGATGAAGTCGTGCGCAAAGGCGTCCTTGGCGGCGGCGTGCACGTCGGCGTCACTCGCCTCAGGGCGGCCGTAGCGGATGTTTTCGAGCACGCTGGTCGAAAACAGCGTGCTGTCCTGCGGCACGATGCCGATGCGCTGGCGCAGCGAGGCCAGCGCGGCCTGGCGCACCTGCACGCCGTCCACGCTGACCAGGCCCGATTCCACGTCGTAGAAGCGCAGCAGCAACTGAAACACCGTGCTCTTGCCCGCGCCACTGGGGCCGACGATGGCCACGGTTTCGCCCGGCGCCACGCTCAGGCTCACGCCTTGCAGCGCGGCCTGTTGCGGGCGTGATGGGTAGTGGAAGTTCACGTCCTGCAGCACCACGGCCGAGCCGGCGGGGCCCTGGGCGGCATCCTTGGCCAGGGCGGGCAGGGTTTGCGGCTGGGCTACTTCAGCCACCGGTGATTGGGCGGCCAGCAATTCCATCAGCCGCTCGGTGGCGCCGGCGGCGCGCAGCACGTCGCCGTACACCTCGCTGAGAACGGCCACGCTGCCCACCAGGATGATGACGAAGACCACCGTCTGCCCCAGATGCCCGGCGCTGATGCGGCCGGCCGCCACCGCTTGCGTGCCCTGATACAGGCCCCAGAGCAGGGCGCCGAAGGTGGCGGTGATGATGAAACCCACCAGCAGCGCGCGCACCCGGGTGCGCTTGCGGGCGGTGTCGAAAGCGGCCTCGGTGGCGGCATCGAAGCGCACGGCCTCGCGCTGTTCTTGCACATAGCTCTGCACCACCGGGATGGCGTTGAGCACCTCGGCAGCAATGGCGCTGCTGTCGGCCACGCGGTCCTGGCTGGCGCGGCTGAGCTTGCGCACCCGCCGCCCGAAGTACAGGCTGGGCGCCACCACCACGATCAGGATGCCCAGCACCTGGGTCATCACCCAGGGGTTGGTGATGACCAGCATCACCAGCGCGCCGATGCCCATCACCGTGTTGCGCAGGCCCATGCTCAGGCTGCTGCCCACCACCGTCTGCACCAGCGTGGTGTCGGTGGTCAGGCGGCTGAGCACTTCACCCGAGGCGGTGGTTTCGAAAAACTCGGGGCTTTGCCGCACCACATGGGCATACACCGCGTTGCGCAGGTCGGCAGTTACCCGCTCGCCCAGCCAGGTGACGGCATAAAAACGCAACGCTGAAAACAGCCCCAGCGCCGCGCCCACACCGAACAGCGCCAAAAAATGCCCCCGCAGCGCCATCACCCGCTGCGCCGGGTCGGTCGCGACCAGGCCCTGGTCGATCAGCGTTTTCATGGCGATGGGAAAGGCCAGCGTGCTGATCGCGGCCATCACCAGAAAGAACATCGCCAGCGCGATGCGGCCGCGGTATGGCCGCAAAAACGGCGCCAGCCCCGACAGCGACTGGGGCGTGTTTGAAGCAGGTCGGTCGGATTCGGTCTTGGCCATCGCTCCAGTGTAGGGGGCACCTTTTGCCTGGTCGGTTGCTTGGATGGTTGTGGCTTGGGTGGCAGTGACTGCGTGGCTGGGGGCAGACCACCGCCATGTCACCGACAAGACTGCCTGGGCAATGATTGCCATGGCAATAATGTGAGGATGGCTGCAGCTCCGCTCGACAACCTGCCCGATCTGCCGGCCTTCTACGGCCCCGACACCCTGCACCCCGATACCAGCGTGGGCCTGCTGATGAAGCGGGCCGTGCAGTCGATGCGGGTGCTGATCGACCGGCGCCTGGCCGGACACGACCTCACCCACGCCCAGTGGTTGCCCCTGTTCTACATCGCCCAGGGCCGCGGTGACACGGTGGCCGCGCTGGCCCGCGACCAGGCCATGGACCCGGGCGCCATGACCCGCGCCATCGATCGGCTCGAAGCGCGCGGCCTGCTGCGCCGCGAGCGCGCCCAGCACGACCGGCGCGTGGTGCGGCTGGTGCTGACCGACGCCGGCCGCGAGGCTGCCCGCCCCGTGCCTGCCGTGTTGGCCGAGGTGCTGAACGCCCACCTGGCCGGCTTCAGCCCCGTCGAGTGGCAACAACTTATCAACCTGCTGGGCCGCCTGGTGGCCAATGGCGATGCCTTGCGCGGGCCGTTGAAGGAGGGGGAATGAGTCTGATCCCCGTGAGCCCGCCGCACCGGTTGGCAAGGCTGGGCGCGCGGCACCCAGCCGGTGGCGCCAGGCGGCCTTCGGTCGGTGTGGCCAGTCTGGTCGGCGTGGCGCTGGCCTTGGCCGGCTGCGCCTGGCCCGTCCCACCGCCAACGCCACCGCATGCAGCCTTGATCGCCCCGGTGGGCGCCGGCCTGGGCGCCGAGCCCAGCACCGCGTTGCCCGCAGCGGCCTGGTGGCAGGCCCTTGGCGACCCGGCGCTGGACGCGCTGATCACCCGTGCCCTGGCCGACCAGCCCAGCCTGCAAGCGGCATCGGCCCGGCTGGCCCGCGCGGCCGCTGGCACCGAGGGCGTGTTGGCCGGCCAGGGCCTGCAAGCGGCGCTCGGTGTCGATGCCACACGCCAGCGCTTCAGCGCCCACGGCCTGCTGCCACCGGCCGTGGCCGGCGGCGTGCGCGACATCGGGACGGTGCAGGCCAGCGGCCGCATCGCACTCGACTTCTTCGGCCGGCACGAGGCTGCCCTGCGTGCGGCCCTGGGCCAGCAACAGGCCGTGGCGGCCGAGTTGCAGGCCGCACGGGTGCAGGTGGCCAGCCAGGTGGCCCAGGGCTGGGTGGGTCTGGCGCGGCTGGTCGCCCTGCGTGAGGTGGCCGCGCAGGTGATGGCCCAGCGCCAAGCCTTGCATGCCCTGGTGGCCCAGCGGGTGGCCGCCGGCCTGGACACACAGCTGGAATTGCGTGTGGCCGAAGCCCCGCTGCCCGAGGCCGCCACCCAGCTGGCTGCGCTGGACGGCCAGATCGCCCTGGCGCGCCATCAATTGGCGGTGCAAAGCGGCCAGGCCCCGCAGGCCCTGCAGGCCGCGCGCCCCGTGCTGGCCACCCTGCAGGCCGCCGAGGCACCCAGCCGCATCGGCGCCGACCTGCTGGCCCGCCGCGCCGATGTGGCGGCGGCCCGCGCCCGGGTGGAGGTGGCCGCCCAGGGCGTGGCCGCCGCCCGGGCCGATTTCTACCCCGACATCAACCTGGCCGGCTTCGTCGGCCTGAACGCGCTGGGCCTGGATCGCCTGCTGCAGTTGCCCAGCCGGCAGATGGGCATCGGCCCGGCCTTGCACTTGCCATTGTTTGATGGCGGCCTGCTGCGCAGCCAGTTGCAGGGCCGGGCTGCCGAAGCCGATGCCGCCGTGGCTGCCTACAACGCCGCCGTGCTCGATGCTGCCCGCGAAGTGGCCGATGCCAGCGCCGCCCTGCAAAGTGTGGCCCGGCAACGCAGCGAGCAAGCCCGTGCGGCCAGCACCGCCGACAACGCACTGGCCCTGGCCCGCCAGCGCTTCGAGGCCGGCCTGGGCACCCGGGCCCCGCTGTTGGTCGCCGAGGGTGCGGTGCTGGCCCAGCGCGCACTGGCCGCTGACCTGCAGGGCCGCCAACTCGACGCCCAGGTGGCACTGATGCGGGCCCTGGGCGGTGGCTGGCAGGGTGACGCGCGGGTGCCGCCAGCGCCAGCCATCGCCGGCGCACCCGCCGACCCACGCCGCTGATCTGCATTGCGCCGCACGCTGCTGATCACCCCTGCCCACGCGCTCAAGCGCAATCCACACCGAGCCGACATGTCTGCCACCTCTTCAGTTCCGCCAGCGGCCATTGCGGCCCCGGTCGCCCCAACGGCAGCGGCCGCCACACCATCCGCTGGGCTGGCAGCACCTTCGGCGGCGCCGGGTCAGCGCCGCAGGGCCTTGGGGCTGATTGCGGTCGTGGTGTTGCTGGCCGGTGCCGGGGCTGGCGCCTACTGGGCCATGGCGCTGCAGCACACCGAAACCACCGACAACGCCTATGTACAGGGCAATGTGGTGCAGATCACGTCCCAGGTGCCTGGCACCGTGGTGGCCATCCTTGCCGACGAGGCCGACCTGGTCAAACCCGGCCAGCCCCTGGTGCGGCTGGACATGGCCGACGCCCAGGTGGCGCTGCAGCGCGCTGAAGCCCAACTGGCGCAAACGGTGCGCGAAGTGCGCACCGTCTACGCCAACAACGCCACGCTGGCGGCCCAGATCACCGTGCGCGAGGCCGACCTCACCCGCGCCCAGGGCGATGTGCAACGCGCCCAGGACGACCTGAACCGCCGCAATCCGCTGCTGGCCAGTGGCGCGGTGGGCCAGGAAGAAGTGGCCCACGCCGCCGCGCAACTGGCCACGGCCCGCGCCGCACTGGCCGGTGCCCAATCAGCCCTGACCGCCGCGCGCGAAGCACTGGCCGCCAACCAGAGCCAGACCGACGGCACCCGCCTGGCCCAGCACCCGGCCGTGGCACAGGCCGCTGCCCGCGTGCGCGAGGCCTACCTGGCCCTGCGCCGCAGCGAGCTGCCCGCGCCCTTGGGCGGTGTGGTGGCGCGCCGCAGCGTGCAGATCGGCCAGCGGGTGGCCGCCGGCACGCCGCTGATGACGGTGGTGGCACTCGACCAGCTTTGGGTGGATGCCAACTTCAAGGAAGCGCAATTGCGCCAATTGCGCATCGGTCAAAGCGCCACCCTGACCGCCGATGTGTACGGCAACAAGGTCAGCTTCAAGGGCCAGGTGGCCGGCCTGGGCGCCGGCACCGGCTCGGCCTTTGCGCTGCTGCCGGCGCAGAACGCCACCGGCAACTGGATCAAGGTGGTGCAGCGGGTGCCCGTGCGCATCACGCTCGATGCCGCCGAGCTGGCCGCGCACCCGTTGCGGGTGGGCCTGTCGATGGAAGTGACGGTCGATGTGGCCGAATCGGCGGGCAAGACCCTGGCCGCTGCGCCGCGTACCACGCCGGTGGCGCAGACCACCGTGTTCGACGTGCTGACCGCCGCTGCCGACGCCGAGGTGGCACGCATCATCCAGGCCAACGGTGGTGCGGCAGCAGGGCCTGTGGCCGGTGCGGCCAAGGTGGCGACCAAGACCCTGGCGCACCAGCGCTGAGCACCGATGGCCGCCGCCGCTGCCGCACCGGCCGAGCACCCTCCCCTGCAGGGCAGCGCGCGCGTGGCCGGCACGATTGCGCTGTCGCTGTCCACCTTCATGTACGTGCTGGACTCGTCGATCGCCAACGTGTCCATCCCGGCCATCTCGGGCAACCTGGGGGTCAGCCCGGCGCAGGGCACCTGGGTCATCACCAGCTTCGGCGTGGCCACGGCCATCTCGGTGCCGCTTACCGGCTGGTTGACGCAGCGCTTCGGTGCGGTGCGGCTGTTCGTGGCAGCTGTGCTGATGTTCGTATTGGCATCGGCACTGTGCGGCTTGGCCACGTCGCTTGAAATGCTGGTGGCCGCGCGCGTGCTGCAAGGCCTGGTGGCCGGGCCGCTGATGCCCTTGTCGCAAACCCTGCTGATGGCCACTTATCCCAAGGCCCAGGCGGGCCGGGCGCTGGCGTTCTGGGGCATGACCACCCTGGTGGCGCCGGTGGTCGGTCCGCTGCTGGGCGGCTGGATCACCGACCGTTTCAGCTGGCCCTGGATCTTCTACATCAACGTACCGGTCGGCCTGGGCTTGGCCGCCGCGGCCTGGAGCATCTACCGCCACCGCGACACGCCCATCCGCAAACTGCCCATCGATGTGGTGGGCCTCACTCTGCTGGTGCTGTGGGTTGGCTGCATGCAGTTGGTGCTGGACAAGGGCAAGGGGCTGGACTGGTTCGAGTCGCCCGAGATCATCACCATGGCGGTGCTGGCGGTGGTGGGCCTCTTCGTCTTTGTGGTGTGGGAGCTGACCGATGCCCACCCGGTGGTCGACCTGCGCCTGTTCGGCAGACGCAATTTCACTTTCGGCGCGCTTACCACCGCCTGCGGCTACGGCCTGTTCTTCGGCAACGTGGTGCTGTTGCCGCTGTGGCTGCAGCAGTGGATGGGCTACACCGCCACCAACGCCGGCATGGCATTGGCGCCGGTTGGGCTGCTGGCCATCCTGATGAGCCCCATCGTGGGCCGCAAGGTGGCCGTGTGGGACCCGCGCTGGATCGCCAGCGTCGCCTTCGTCATCTTTGCCATCGTGCTGGGCATGCGCGCCAACTTCACCCCGCAGACCGACCTGGCCACCATCTTGATCCCCACCTTGCTGCAGGGCGCGGGCATGGCGCTGTTCTTCATACCGCTGACGACGATCCTGATGTCGGGCATCCCGCCCCAGCGCCTGCCGGCGGCGGCCGGGCTGAGCACCTTCATGCGCATGACGGCCGGGGCCATGGGCGCGTCGGTGATGACCACGCTGTGGGACAGCCGCGCCGCCATGCACCATGCCCATTTGGCCGAAGGCCTGCAGCAGGGCAATGGTGCGCTGGCGCTGGCGATGGCGGGGCTGCAACAGGCAGGATTGAGCGAGCAGGCCGCGCTGGCCTCGATCAACCGCATGATCGACCAGCAGGCCTTCACGCGGGCGGCCGACGACATCTTCCTGTTCTCGTCCTGGGCTTTCATCGGGCTGATCGGGCTGATCTGGTTCACTCGGCGGCCACCGCGGTTGCTGCCTCATGCGGTGGCCCCTAACGCATCCGCGGCAAGCGCTGATGCGCATTGATTGATAGTTGTGCGGCCGCGCCGGGGCGGCCTGCCCTGCTTTGCTCCGTGTCCCCCGCCGCCGTCTTGACAGACGACGGCTCCTCCTTTACCTGCGCAAAGCAGGGCAGACCACCCCAGCGCTCAACCACCTCCGCTGCGTCGTTGGGTATTAAAAAGTCAAAACCACCACCGTGGTGCCAGGGCCGAGGGCGCCGGGTGCGCGGATGCCGTAGGTAAAGAAGGAGGCATTGGCCGCAGGCCAATGCCCGGTGACACGGAGGCAGCCGCGCACCCGGTGCCCTCGGACTCGCTCGGAAGCAACTGCCTGATCAAAGATTCCCCGCAAACAACTTGCGGATGAACATCGTCTTGAAGCTGCGGGCGTCGTCCAGGCCCAGGCGCTGCAGATAGGCTTGCGGCGCTTCCTTGCCTTCGAGCAGGCTCTTGACCACCAACTGCACCAGCTCCACCGGGTGGCGCGTGGCGTGCTTCATGCGCTTGAGAGCGGTGACGATGTGCAGTTCGTCGGCGGTCAGGTCGGTGCCGAAAGGAAAGGCCGGCAGCATGCCAGCGTGACTCCAGGGGTGCAGCTTGTCGTCCAGTGTGGCGGGCAGGTTGTGGCGGTAGCACTCGGGCAGCGAAAAGTCGGCGGCCAGCTTGCCGTGGGCCTGTGCCTGCTGGATCAGCCCGGGCTGGAAGCGGCTGTCGGCAATGGCGATCAGACGCTGCACCACCTCGCTGTCGACCTGGCCGCGCAGGTCAGCGACGCCGTATTCGGTGATCACGATGTCCCGCAGGTGGCGCGGGATGGTCACGTGGCCGTAGTTCCAGACGATGCTGCTGTGCAGACCGTCGGCGTTGTCGTGGGTGGCGCGCAGCATCAGGATGGAGCGCGCATCGGGCAAGGCATGCGCCATCGCCACGAAGTTGTACTGCCCGCCCACGCCGCTGACCACCTGGCCGCTTTCGAGCGCGTCGCTGGCGGCCGCGCCCAGCAGGGTCACCTTCATCGTGGTGTTCATGAACCGCGCCTTGAAGCGATGGGCGCGCTTGAGCTCGCTGTCGCCGACATGCTGGCCGTAGAGCTGGTTGATGAAGTCGATGCGGGTCATGTCGAGGCGCGCCAGGTCTTGCGGCGGCATGCTGCGCAGGCGCTCGTAGAAGTCGTTGGGCCCCAGGAAGAAGCCACCCGTCATCCAGATACCACCGGTCAGCCGGGTGCCCAGCATGTGGCTGTTGATGGTGTCGACCGCAGCGGCGTCGTGCAGGTCGTTGTGTGCCCGCACCGCACCCAGCACGAGCTCGCCATCGTCGATTACCACCCCGGGCTGCAAGATGCCGAATCGCTGCAGAAAAGCCAGGTCGCCGCCGCCCAAGGGTGAGCCGATGCGGCCGGCCTTGAGCAGGGTGGGCAGCGTGTCTGGCGTCACCAGTTCATCGGGCAGGGCGCCGCTGTTGAGCAGGTGCTGCAGGGGCGCATCGGCAAACACCTCGCGCCGCACGATGCCGGCCTCGATCAGCTTGAGAAAGCCGTTGACGAACATCTCCGAGCAGCCGTAGAGCCCTCGGTCGAAGCGCCCTAGCTGGCGGGGCAGGTGAGGGTTGTCCAGGCCATCGGGGCACAGGCTGCCCAGGATGCTTTGGTACTCGGTGCCGTGGCGCTCTCGCAAGATCAGGGCTTGGGCGATCGCATCGCCCAGCGAGCCGATGCCGATCTGCAGCGTGCCGCCATCGACCACCAGGCTGCTGGCATGCAGGCCGATGGCGTAATCGGGCGTGCTGACCTTGCCGTTGGGTGGGCCGAACAAATCATGGCTGCCTGCCGGATCGGTGACCAACAGGTCGAAGAAGCCCGGCGCCACCTCGGCCCCATTGGGCATGAAGGGCATCTGCGCATTCACCACGCCCACCTTGAGCAGCGGCTTGCCTTCGGCGGCGAATTTCTCCACCACCTCGAACACCACATCGGGGTTGCTGCTGACCGACAGGCGCCACCCGTCACCGGTGCCGCGGCTGGCAACGGCCTGGGCGATCACGTTCATGCCCTGCAGCAGCATGTCGCGCGCGACGAAGGTGTAGTTGGTGGAGATGTAGCCCTGCTGGGCCACCGCGTTGTGCAGGTAGTCGCCGGTCTTGAGGAAGAACTCGCGCACCGCAATGTTGGGCGGCAGGCCGGCGCCGCGCAGGTCTTTCACGTAGTCCAGGTCGGGGTAGTTGCCGAACACGCGCTCGACCAGCGGTTCGAGAAAATGCCGCTCCAGATCACTGTGGCCCACCGGCTTTTCCAGCGACAGTGCGGTGACGATGGTCAGCCGGCGCTGGGGCAGCACCTTGATGCGCTGGTAGAGCGCGTTGACGAAGGTATTGGGCTTGCCGATGGCCAACGGAATGCCCAGCACGATGTCACCGGCGATGGTGTCCAGCACGGTGTCGACGGCCGACTGCAGCGAAGGGGCGATGCGGGGCGTGGGCATGTCAGGTCTCCAGGCTTTTGGGGTCTCCCAGTCTGACCTGATTGCCGGGGCCCGGCCTTGACCGCCGACAAGCCAGCGTCGGCGCTGATGCCTGCGTTGATGTCTGCGCCGATGTCCGCGCTGAAATTTGCAAAGGGCATCACGCCCTGTCGGCACAGGCGCCCCACGAAGCAGGCGCTTTGTGTTGGAATCAAACTGCCCAACTGCCTGCGCGCCATGACCGCTGACCAACGCCCTGTTTCCACCCTCACGCCCAAACCGCAGGGCGCACTGCCCCGTGGCCAGATCTGGGCATTGGCGGGTTCGACCGCAGTGGCCGTGGGTGTGGGTGGCATGCTGGGCCATGGCCTGGGCCAGAGCCTCAGCCAGGCCCTGCCCACGGGCTGGGCGGGTGCGCTGCCCGCCATGCTGGGCGCTGCAGTGGCCGCGCTGCTGGTGCCGTTGTCGGCCTGGGCGGCGGTGCGCATCGTGGCGCCGGCCCTGCCCAAGCCGCCCGTTCTGCCCAAGGCGCCCGCCACCGTCAGCCGCCTGCGGGTGGCCGCCCAAGCCCCCGCCGCCAATGAATTCAAGGCCCGCGTCGAGACCAAAACCACCGACGCCCAAGCACCGGCCCGCGACGCGCTGACCGGTGCCTACACCCAGCAGCACTTCGTGGCCGCAGCCGACCGCGAGTGGTCGCGTATCCGCCGCCACGGTGAAGACGCCGCGCTGCTGATGATCGACGTCGACCACTTCAAGCGCCTGAACGACGGGTTCGGCACGCCGGCCGGTGACGCCATGCTGGTGGAAATCACCCGCCTGTCGTCCACCACGCTGCGACCCTACGATCTGCTGGCCCGCTTTGGCGGCGGGGTGCTGGTGGTCTACCTGCCGCACACCGACCCGCTGGGCGCGCTGGACGTGGCCGAGCGCATCCGCGAGCGCGTGGCCGGCCTGCGCCTGAACTGGCTGGGCCACAACATCCTGGCCACCATCAGCGTGGGCGTGGCCGGCATTGGTGATGCCCACGGCGCGCTCGATTCAGTCATCGCCGACGCCGGCGCCGCGCTTCGCGAGGCCAAGGCGGCGGGACGCAACTGCGTGCGCGCCGCACCCATCCCGCCGCGGCGCAACCCGTCGCCGGCGCGCTCGGCCAACCAATAGTTGGGCCGTCGGGCCCCGCTAAAGACCCAGCCGCAAGGGCTGGGCACGGCCGGTCATCTCCAGGTAGCCCAGGCCGACCCGCCCGCCGCCGGGCGACCGCAGTTCAGCCAGGCCTTCCCAGTACACCGTGCCGGTGCTGGCGCGGCTGTCCAGCTCTTGGGCGTCCAGCAAGGCGTGCAGTTCGAAGGTGCCCATTGGTGTGCCGATCTGCCATTGCACCGGGTACCGGGCGCCGGTGGCTGGGCTGACCCACATTCGACCAGGCGTGAAGACCACTTCTCCCGGCGCAAAGTTGCGCACCGCGCCGCCCGCCGGGCGATGGCTTCCGCCGGCCCACAGCACGCTGGCGTCGGCGCGGCGCAGCACAAAGGCGGTGAGTGCACCGCCATCGGTCAGGTTGATGCCGATCCAGTCCCACCCCACCGCGCCGGGCGCCAGCAATTCATCGCTCCACTCGTGGTCCAGCCAGCCCCGCCCGGCGAGGGCGCGCTTCTGGCCGTCCCGCACCAGCTTGGCCTGCACGGCCAGTTGCGGCTGGCTGTAGTAGTGGCTGGCCTGTCGAGGCTGCGGACCCTTCTGCGAGTAGCCGGCCAGCCCCTGCAGCAGTAACGGCTGGGTCGGGCGCATCCGCAGGTCGAAGGACAGGCCAGCCTCGGGCGCGTCGATGCGCGCGGTGTAGGACCCCGTGGCGCCTTCTCGCTGGATGCCCCATCGTCCCAGTGCCACGGCAGTGTCGGCGCGGCGTGCATGGGCCTCAGGCAGCGCCTCGTCGCCCGACCATCGCGCCAGGCGCTGGGCATGCCGGTGTCGGCCGGCGGCCACATCGGTGATTGCCGCGTGCGCGAACAACAACTGGCGCGGCGCAAAGCGGCCGGCCACCGTGTCACCCACGCCCGTGCGGCTGCGAAAGAAGGTGACCTGGAAGCCGACCAGCGGCGCCCGGGCGTCGGCCTGCAGCCAGCCGGTGGCGTACCACCACTCGATGCGCGCGCCGGGGTGGGCGCCATGGTCGCGCGCAAAGGCCAGCGCCCGGCCCGCCAGCACGGCGTCATCGGCATCCGGCGTCGCCGTGGCGGCCCATGCGGGTGATCGCAGGCCGGACAAGCTGGCCAGGGCGCCGATCAGGCAGGCGCGACGGTGGAAGGGCGGAATGAACATGAAGGGTGCGGCGATGCTGCATTGTGCGGGCCGCACCCCGGGCCACCAGCGCTCGGGCTAGTCGATGACGACCTTGGCTTCCTTCACCAGCCGCGCGAACTTGTCGGTCTCGACCCTGATCTGCTGGGCCATCTGCTCGCTGGTGTTGCCGATGGGCTCGGCGCCGATCTCGGCCATGCGCTTGCCGAACTCGGGCGACTTGATGATCCTGACCATCTCGGCGTTCAGCCGCGCCACCACGTCCTTGGGCGTGGCCGCCGGGGCCAGCACGCCGAACCAGGTGCCGATGTCAAAGCCCTTGAGGCCGACTTCGTCCAGCGTGGGCACGTCCGGCAGGGCGCCCGATCGCCGCGCCGTGGTCACCGCCAGGGCGCGCAGCTTGCCAGCCTTGATGTGCGGCAGCACCGGGGTCACGGTGTCGAAGCTCATCGTGATCTGGCCGCCCAGCAGGTCGGTGGCCAGCGGGCCGCTGCCCTTGTAGGGCACGTGCTGGATCTCGGTGCCGGTGAGGTTCTGGAACTGCGTGCCGATCAGGTGCTGGGCGGTGCCGTTGCCGTTCGAGCCGTAGTTTTGCTTGCCGGGCTGGGCCTTGAGCAGGGCCACCAGCTCGGCCACGTTCCTGGCCGGTGTGCTGGCATTGACCACCAGCACATTGGGCACCAGGGCGATCTCGGTGATGGGCGCGAAATCCTTCTGGAAGTCGTAGGGCAGCTTTTTGTAGACGCTGCTGGCGATGGTGTGGTGCACCGCGCCCACCAGCAGGGTGTAGCCGTCCGGCTTGGCCTTGGCCACCAGATCTGCGCCGAGGGTTGCACCGGCGCCGGGCTTGCTCTCGATGATGACGGGCTGGCCCAGGGCCGTCTGCAGGCGCTCGCCCAGGGCACGGGCCAGCACGTCGGTGGTGCCGCCGGCGGGGAAGGGCACGATCAGGGTGATGGGCTTGGCCGGCCAGGCCTGCGCCCACACGGCGCCACTGCCCAAGGTGCTGCCCAGCGCCACGACCAGGGCCAGGGCGTGGCGGCGGTTCAATCGGGTGGCGCGGCTCATTGCGCACCTGCCTGCAACAGTTGGCAGACCGCGGCCGTCACCTCGGCCGTGGTGGCGCGGCCACCCAGATCCCGCGTGTGCAGGGCTGGGTTGGCAGTCACCTGTTCGATGGCCTGCATCAGGCGCTTGGCGGCGGCGGGCTCGCCGATGTGCTCGAGCAGCATCACGCACGACCAGAAGGTGCCCACCGGGTTGGCCAGGCCCTGGCCCATGATGTCGAAGGCCGATCCGTGGATGGGCTCGAACATGCTGGGGTAACGCCGCTCGGGGTCGATGTTGCCGGTGGGCGCGATGCCCAGGCTGCCCGCCAGCGCGGCGGCCAGGTCGCTCAGGATGTCGGCATGCAGGTTGGTGGCGACCAGGGTGTCCAGCGTGGCCGGGCGGTTGACCATGCGGGCGGTGGCGGCGTCGACCAGTTCCTTGTCCCAATGCACGTCGGGGAACTCGGCCGAGATCTGCAGCGCGATTTCGTCCCACATCACCATCGCATGGCGCTGGGCATTGCTCTTGGTCACCACCGTCAGCAGCTTGCGCGGCCGGCTCTGCGCCAGCCTGAAGGCGTAGCGCATGATGCGCTCGACCCCGGCGCGGGTCATGATGCTCACGTCGGTGGCGGCCTCGATCGGGTGGCCCTGGTGCACCCGGCCGCCCACGCCGGCGTATTCGCCCTCGCTGTTCTCACGCACGATGACCCAGTCCAGGTCCTTCGGCCCGCAGCGCTTGAGCGGTGCATCAATGCCCGGCAGGATGCGCGTGGGCCGCACATTGGCGTACTGGTCGAAGCCCTGGCAGATCTTCAGGCGCAGGCCCCACAGGGTGATGTGGTCGGGGATGTGCGGATCGCCGGCCGAGCCGAACAGGATGGCGTCTTGCCCGCGCAGGGCGTCCAGGCCGTCGGCGGGCATCATCACGCCGTGCCGGCGGTAGTAATCGCCGCCCCAGTCGAAGGAGGTGAACTCGAAGCCGAAACCGCTGCCGGCGGCGGCCAGTGCCGCCAACACCTGCTGGCCGGCGGGCACCACTTCCTGGCCGATGCCGTCTCCGGGGATGGTGGCGATGCGGTAGGTCTTCAAGGCGGGGCTCCTGGGCGGTGGTGGGTAGGTGACTGTAATGAACCTGCGACCATGCCCAGGCCTTACCTGCGCCCACACCTGCGCCCACACCTGCGCCCACACCTGCGCCCACACCTGCATTTACGCTCGTACCGAAAGTGGCCGAGCCGACGCGGCGCTACCAGTCTTCTTTCACCGCCATCACCGCCGAGCGCCCGGCGGCGCGGCGCGCGCTCCACAGCGCGGTGGCCACGCCGGCAGCCAGCACCGCGCCGGCCAGCGCGGCCAGGCGTGGCAGCGGCAGGTGCAGGGGCATGGTCCAGTGAAAGCTCTGCGGGTTGACCACGAAGACCAGTACCGCCGCCATCGCCAGGCCCAGCACCAGGCCGATCAGCGTGCCGGCGGCCAGCCAGGCGGCGGCTTCGGCGCCCACCAGGGCCACCACCTGTCGCCGCGTGAGGCCCAGGTGGGCCAGCAGGCCGAACTCCTTGCGGCGCGCCAGCACCTGGGCCGACAGGCTGGCCGCCACGCCCACCAGGCCCACGGCAATGGCCACCGCCTGCAGGTAGACGGTGACGGCAAAGCTGCGGTCGAAGATGGACAGCGACATCGCGCGCAGCGAGGCCGTGCTGGCAATCTCCAGCGGGTGGTCGGAGCCGGCGGCCTGCTTCAGCGCGGCCTCTACCTGGGCCGCGTTGGCACCGGGCGCCAGCCACACCGCCAGGTCGTTGATGCGCTGGTCGCCGGTCAGGCGCTGGTAGTCGGCCGCGTCGATGGCGATGGCGCCGAACTGGCGGGCGTAGTCACGCCACACACCGCGCACCCGCACGGGGCTGGCCGGCGCGGCGGCCGGGCGGCCCGGCAGGCGCAGGTGCAGCACCTGGCCCGGCTGCCAGCGGTGCAGGGCGGCGGCGGGCTCGCTGACCCACACGCCCACCTCGCCGTCACGGGCCGGCAGTGCCTCACCCAGCAAGGGCAGGCTGTTGGCGGGGTTGGCCCCCAGCGGGCGTGCCAGCAGCGTGACGGCGGGTTGTTGCGGGGCTATCACCAGTGGCACGTTGCGGCTGCCCACCACCCTTTGCACGCCGGGCAGGCCGGCCACCTGGGCCAACAAGGTGGGGGGCAGGGCCGAGGCGTCGCCACTGGCGGCGCCGCTGCGGGCGTACAGGTCGGCCGGCAGCACGCTGTCCAGCCACACCGTCACCGCATCACGGAAGCTGGCCACCATCACCGTGATCGCCACGCTCAGCGCCAGGCTGGCCACCACGCCGGCCACGGTGGCACTGGCCGTCTGGCGGGCAAACCGTGCGCGCCGTAGTGCCAGCAGCGCCACGGCCGAGCGTGGGGTGCTGGCTGTCGACAACAGGGTCTGCACGGCGGCCGGCACCAGCACCACACCGCCGGCCAGCAAAGTGGCAACGGCGGCGTAAGCGGCCAGCGGCAGGCCGGCGATGGGTGGCAGCAGGGCCAGGCCGCCGCCGGCCAGCAACAGGGCCACACCGGGCCACCAGGGTGGGGCAGCGCGGTCCAGCCCGCCCAGGCCCTTCAGCGCCACGGCGGGCGACAAGGCTTCGGCCTGCCGTGCCGGAAACCAGGCCCCGGCCAATGCCGCCGCCGTGCCCAGGCCGAAGCAGGCCAGCAGCGGCACCGGGGGCCACACCAGGCTGGGCGCACCACCGGCAAAGTAGCCACCGCCCAGATCGCCGCCCAGCAGGCGCAGCGCCAGGGCCGCCAGGCCAGCGCCTGCGGCCAGGCCCACGGCGCTGCCGGCCAGGCCGACCGCTGCACTTTCGGCCAGCACCAGGCGGCGCCTGTCGCGCGCGGCCAGCCCTAGCACGCCCAGCAGGGCCAGGGCGGGGGTGCGTTGGGCCACCGACAGCGACACCACCGAATAGACCAGAAACCCGCCCACCAGCAGCGCCACCAGTGCCAGCACGCCCAGGTTGACGCGGTAGGCGCGCGACAGGTTGCTCACCCGCTGAACCGCATCGTCGGCCTGGGCCCATTGCACGCCCGGGGGCAGCGGTGGCTGCAGGCCGGCCTGCCAGGCCGCCACATCGGTGCCGGGCTGCAGGCGCAGGTCGATGCGGCTGAGCCGGCCCAGCTGGCCAAAGCGGGTTTGTGCGGCGGCAATGTCCATCACCACCACGGGCCGCCCGCTGGCGGCCACCCGGCCGGCCACGCGTGCCGTCACCCAGCCGCCAGCGGCTTGCAGCAACAGGCGGTCGCCAGGCGCCACCTTCAGCGCGGTGAAAGCAGCGGCATTGAGAAAGACCGCCTCGGGGTCGAGCATGGCCGCACCACCCGCGCCCACACCACCCGCGCCCGTGCCACCGGCGCCCTTGCCATCCGCGCTTTTGCCCGCCGGTGCAGAAGCGCCCTCAGCCGGGCGGGGCAGCAGGTCGGGCGCGGTGCTGGCCACGCTCAAGCTGTCGATGCCCAGGATGCGCAGGGCCACGCGCAGTGGGGGCGGCGCCAGGGAGGCAACCTTGCCCGCGCCGGAGTCCGCGTCGGAGTCTGGCTGGGAGGTATCCGCCCTGGCACGCCGGCCCTGGGTGTTGATCTCCACCACCGGGCTGGCGCTGGCCACGGCCGAGTCCAGCAGCAACTGGCCCTGCAGCGCGTCGTCGAAGCCATCGGCGGTGGCCGCCGCCAGCACCGCATCGGGCTGGCCGTTGACCGAGCGCACGGCCTGCGCAAACTCGGCCAGGGCCGAAGCGTTGATCATCTGCACCGAGCTGGCCAGCGCCACGCCCAGTGCCACGGCCAGCAGGGCCACGCCGTGGCGCCACGGGTGGTGGCGCCACTCGGCGAGGGACAGGCTGAGCAGGTGGCGCCACATGGGTGCATGGTAGGCGGCTGCCGGGGGCTGGGCTGGATCAGCCTGGCACGGCGTCGGTGGCCGAGCCCATCTAGGACGGTGCTGCCCCTGTCGGCCCGCAGGCTGCCGCCAACCGGTGACGTTCAAGCGGCGGCGCCAGGCGCGCCAGCCAGGGCGCTCAGGCCAGCAGGGCCTCGTGTACGAAATCGAGCCGGTCCTGGCCGAAGAACAGGGTGTCGCCTACAAAGCAGGTGGGTGCGCCGAACACGCCGCGCGCCACCGAGGCTTCGGTATTGGCCACCAGCTGCGCCTTCACCTGTGCATCGCCCACCAGGGCCATGAAAGCCTCGGCGTCGAAGCCGGTGGCCGTCAACACTGCGGCCAGCTCGGCGGCATCGCCCAGGTTGCGTGGTTGCACCCACATGGTGTGGAAGATCACGTCGGCATAGCGCTTGAAGTCATCGGGATTGCGCATCAGCAGGCCCACCGCGCCGCGCATCAAGGTGAGGGTGTTGATGGGGAAATGCGGGTTGCGCGCAAACGGCACGCCCCAGCGCCGGGCCCAGCGCGGCAGGTCGGCATTCATCCAGCGGCCCTTGGCCGGCACGGTGGCCGGGCTGGCATTGCCGGTGGCCTTGAACACGCCACCCAGCAGCATGGGGTGCCACACCAGGGTGGTGCCGGTTTCGGCGGCGATGCGGGGCACCTGGGTGTAAGCCAGGTAGGACGCTGGGCTGCCGAAGTCGAAGTGAAATTCCAGAGTCTTGGACATGGATCGGGCCTTTCAGAGTGCAGCAAGAACGTGCCAAGCAGACGCCGTGGAACCGGCTTTGCCGGGCCACCGGCGGCGCCCCCTGGGGGGAGCGCCGCAGGCGCTTCGGGGGAGTTAGAAGGTCTCCAGCCAGGGGCGCAGGTCCATCTCGTGGGTCCAGGCGGTGCGCGGCTGCTGGTGGATCTGCCAATACGCCTCGGCGATGTGCTCGGGGTCGAGGATGCCGCCTTGGTCTTTCAGCGCGTAGCGCGCCGGGAAGTTGTCGGCGATGAAGGCGGTGTCGATGGCGCCGTCGATCACCACATGCGCCACATGCACGCCTTGCGGCCCCAGCTCACGGGCCATGCTCTGCGCCAGCGAGCGCAACGCAAACTTCGCGCCCGAGAACGCCGAGAAGCCGCTGGCCCCGCGCAGGCTGGCCGTGGCACCGGTGAACAGGATGGTGCCCCGGCCGCGTGGGCGCATCACCCGCGCCGCCTCGCGCCCCATCAGGAAACCCGAGAACGCCCCCATTTCCCACACCTTGCGGTACACCCGGGAGGTGGTTTCGGTGATGCCGAAGCGCACGTTGGCGCCGATATTGAACACCGCCACCTCGATGGGGCCGATGTCGCGCTCGATCTGGGTGAACAAGGCGGTGGTGGCCTCTTCGTCGCGGGCATCGGTGCCGAAGGCGTGGGCGCGGCCACCTTCGGCCTGGATGCGCTCGACCAGGGGCTGCAGCTTGTCGGCCTGGCGGCGGGTGACGCAGGCGGTGTAGCCCCCACGTGCAAAGCGGCGGGCGATGGCGCCGCCGGTGGCGTCACCGGCACCGATGACGAGGCAGACTTTGGTGTCGGACATGCAGTCTCACGGAAATTGATGTAGCTGCAATGATTGTCGCCTTGTCGCGGGCGCAGCGTCGCGGGCGCGACAGTTGGCTCGCCGCCATCAGGCGGCAACGATGCCGGTGGTCGTCAGGCGCAGCACCCGGTCGGCCCGCGCGGCGGCGGCCAGCGAATGGGTGACCAGCAGGCAGGCCGCGCCCTCGGCGCGCACCTGCGCCACCAGCACGTCGAGCATGCGCTCGGCAGTGGTGGGGTCGAGGTTGCCGGTGGGCTCGTCGGCCAGGATGAGCGCCGGCTTGTGCACCAAGGCGCGGGCCAGCGCCACCCGCTGCAACTGCCCGCCCGACAACTGCGCCGGGCTGCGCCCGCCCAGGCCCGCCAGGCCCACGGCGTCGAGCAGGGACTGCACCCGCCGGTCGTCGGGCCGGCCCAGCAGCATCAGCGGCAGGGCCACGTTTTCGGCCACGCTCAGGTGCGGCAGCAGGTGAAAGGCCTGGAAGACGAAGCCCAGCCGCTCGCGCCGCAGGCAGGCACGTTCGGGCTCGGGCAATTGGCGCACCGCCTGGCCGGCCAGCAGGATCTCGCCCGCATCGGCATCGTCGAGCCCGGCAATGCAGTTGAGCAAGGTGGATTTGCCCACGCCCGACTCGCCCAGCAGTGCAACGAACTCGCCCGGCGCCAGGTGCAGGTTTACCCCACTGAACACCGGTGTGTCGCCGTAGGTGCGCACCAGGCCGGTGATGTGCAGCGGCGCTGTCATGGCGCTGTCATGGCGCCGGCGCGGCCGGGTCGATCAAGCGCGCCAATGCGGCCAGCCCGTCGGGCAAGGCCGCGGGGCTGTCGCAGGCCACCACCATGCGCTGCGGCATGCTGCGCAGCCAGGTCAGCTGGCGTTTGGCCAGTTGGCGAGTGGCGGCAATGCCCCGCTCGCGCAGCGCGTCCCACAGCGGGCCACTCGTCTGCGCGCCCAAGCCGGCGTCCAGCAGTTCCCAGGCCTGGCGGTAGCCCACGCAGCGCATGCTGGGCAGGTCGGGGCTCAGGTCGCCGCGCGCCCGCAGGGCATTCACCTCGCCGATGAAGCCTTCGGCCAGCATGGCGTCGAACCGCTGGGCTATGCGCTGGTGCAGCCAGGTGCGGTCAAGCGGCTCCAGGGCCAACAGGGGCAGGGCCAGGCCTTGCCCTTGAGAGCGGCCGTGCAGGGCCGACATCGGCTGGCCGCTGAGCTGCCACACCTCGAGCGCGCGCTGGATGCGCTGGGCATCGGTGGGCGGCAGGCGGGCGGCGGTGATGGGGTCGACGCGGGCCAGCTCGGCATGCAGGGCGGGCCAGCCTTCAGTGGCAGCGCGTGCGTCAAGGCCGGCGCGCACGGCGGGGTCGGCCGCGGGCAGCACGTCCAGACCATCGACCAGTGCCTTGAAATACAGCAGGGTGCCGCCCACCAGCAAGGCGGTGCGGCCGCGGGCATTGATCTGGGCAATCAGCCGCTGCGCATCGGCCACGAACTGCGCTGCCGAGTAGGACTGGGTCGGCTCGAGGATGTCGATCAGGTGGTGGGGCACGGCGGCACGCTCGGCCAGGCTGGGCTTGGCACTGCCGATGTCCAGACCCCGGTAGACCAGGGCCGAATCGACGCTGATGATTTCGAGCGGCCAGCGCTTGGCGGCGGCCATTGCCAGGGCGCTCTTGCCCGATGCGGTGGGGCCGGCCAGGCCCACCGCGCGCACTGGCGCTGGCACTGACACTGGCATTGGCGCGGCAGTGCTCATGCGGCCTGCAATGGATCGCCGTGGCGGCGCACCAACGTCCAGGCCACCAGCACGGTGGCCGCCGCTGCGGTGCCCATGGCCAGGGCAAATGGGCGCACCGTGCCATCGAGCGACCGACCCAGCCACAAGCCGATGCCAAAGGCCGTGCTCGCGGTCACAAAACCGGCCAGCGCCGACGCCAGCCCCGCTGCCTGGGGGAAAGGCCCCACGGCGCCGGCCTGGCCGCAGGGCATGTGCACACCATGGCCCAGGGCGTACAGCCACACCGGGGCCATCACGGCCAGCACGCCGGGTTGTGGCTGGGCGGCCAGCAACAGCAGGGCAATGCAGGCACTGAGCGTGATCCACCCGGCCCGGCCAACCGCACCGGCCAGGCCCAGCTGCGGTATCCAGCGCCGGCACAGCAGGGTGCCGGCGATGTAGGCCATCGAGCAGGTGCTCATCACCAGGCCGGCCACTGCAGGCGACTGCTTGAGCACGCCGATCAGTACAAAGCCCGAACCCGCCAGAAAGATGAACAAGCCGCCGTAACTGGCCATCACCAAGGCCGACCAGGCCCGAAAGCCGGGGTGCGCCAGGGTGACGCCGATCTGCCGCACCAAGGGGCCGAGGTGGGTGGCTTCGGGGCGGCGGTGGCGTGAGGTTTCGGGCACCCGCAGCGCGATGAACAGGCCCACCCCGGCGCCTGCCACGGCCATGGCGGCCACCGCCGCGCGCCAGCCAAAGCCGTCCACCAGCACACCGGCCAGCAGCGGGCTGGCAATGGCCACTGCGCCCAGGCCGGTGAGGGCCCGGGCCATCACCATGGCGCCTTCGTGGGGCTGGTACAGGTCGCGCACCATGGCGCGGGCACAGACCACGGCGGCCGACATGGCGGCACCCTGCATCGCCCGCCCCACCACCACGGCGGCCACGCTGGTGGCCAGGGCGGCGCCCACGCTGGCCAGTACATACAAGGCCAAACCCGCCAGCAGCACCGGGCGGCGGCCATACCGGTCGGCCACCGGGCCCCACACCAGCTGCGCCAGGCCGAAGGCCAGGATCAATGCCGACATGGTGAGCTGCGCTGACGCCATCGGCGCCCGCAGGTCGGCCGCCAATGCGGGCAGGGCCGGCAGCATCAGGTCGGTGGTGACCGGCTGCAGGCCCATCAACCCGGCCAGCACGAAGGCCGCGAAGGCCGGGCCCATGCGGGGCTTTTCACCCTCGCCAGACACCGCGCCAGCGACCAACACGGTGCTGGCGGTGGCCGGTGCGCCGGCCATCAGAAGCGCTCGTCCGGCCGCAGGTAGCGCCACTGGCCCACGGGCAGCTTGCCCAGCACCACGCTGCCGATGCGCACGCGCTTGAGGCCCAGTACCTCCAGGCCCACCAGCTCGCACATGCGGCGGATCTGGCGCTTGCGGCCTTCGCGCAGCACAAAGCGCAATTGGTCTTCGTTGGCCCAGCTGACCCGCGCCGGCTTGAGTGGGCGGTCATCCAGCCACAGGCCATGCTGCAGGGCCTGCAGGGCTTCGGGTGGCAGAGGCCCCGGGTGCACGTGGCGCACACGCACCAGGTATTCCTTCTCCACGCGGCTATCGTCGCCGACAAGCTGCTTGGCGATGCGCCCGTCCTGGGTGAGTACCAGCAGGCCGGTCGAATCGATGTCCAGGCGCCCGGCAGGCGCCAAGTGGCGCAGGTGGCCGTGGTGAAACTTCAGCAGCGCCTTGTCTTCGGCCCAGCGGTTGGGGCCGGTCACCAGCACGAAGGCCGGCTGGTAGCCGTCTTCGGCCTGGCCCGATACAAAGCCGATGGGCTTGTGCACCAGCACGGTGACCCGTTGCGCCTGCTGCTGGCGCGCCAACGGATCGACCTCGATGGCCACATCGGGCGCCACGCGCTGGCCCAGCACCGCAGGCTGGCCGTTCACGTTCACCCAGCCGGCTTCAATCCATTCATCGGCCTCGCGGCGCGAGGCCAGGCCCCGCTCGGCCATCACCTTGGACAGGCGGATGCCATCGCCCGAAGGCACGTCGTTGTCAACAGTCATGACCAGATTGGATCACGCCGGGCCGGCAGGCCGGCAGCGGGGTCGTCAGGCGGGGGCGGCCGAGGGCGGACAGGCAGGGTTGCCAGCAACCGGCGCCACGGGGGCACAGACCGCGCTGCGACCCAGTGGACCCAGGCGCACCTGCAATTGCAGGCCGTTGTGCGACGAAAACCGCGCCAGCCCCTCGCCCAGCAAGCGGGTGCCGTTGCGGCCGTCCAGCGCCATGGTCGTGGCCTGGCCGAGCTCGATGCCGGGGTGATCGGTGGATCGCACCACCTTGATCACCGCTGCGCCCGCCGCCACGGCCTGGCCCTGGCAATCGGCCGCTGCGTGTGTGCTGACGGCGTAGCACCAGCGTGTGCCCGGCTGGAAGAGCAGGTAGACCGGCTGACCCCGGCGGCTGGCTTCCTCGCGCGCAAGGGCGATGTCGGCCTGCAGGTCCTTGGCCGTGGCCACGAGGCGCTGGCGAGAGATCAGGTTGTTGTAGCTGGGCAGGGTCATGGCACCCACCACCACGGTGATGGCGATCACGATGACCAGCTCCAGCAGCGTGAAGCCGCTGCGGTGCGCTGCCACGGCCGGGGCAGGGCGGCGGGACATCAGTCCAGCGACAGCAGGCGCCGGCGCTTCTGGGTGTGGTCGATGTAGCGCTGAAGCGCGCGTACGCTGCCGCCGTCCGGGTCGAGCAGTTCGCAGCCCAGGCGCAAGCCGGTCTGGCGTGCGTGGATCGAGCTGACATGCTGCAAGCGCAGGTTCACCCGCAGCAGCCTGTCGGTGTCCAGCTCCAGCGCCACCCCATGCAGCACCGTGCCAGGCTGCAGCGGGGGCACATCCGCTGGCAGCAACAGGGCACAGCCCCCGATGCTCAGGTCGATGATGCGCAGGCACAGCTGCATGTCGGGCATGGCCGGATGGTTGAAGCTGGCGTGCGGAGAACCCCGATCGAGGGTGCGCACCCGGTAAGCGGCGCGTCGTTGGAATCGGTAGATGCAGCGCGGCACCTTGGCCTGCAGCGCGGTGGCGCGCGGGCTGCGCACCAGCACCAGATCGTGCAGATCGAACTGCAGTTTCACCGAGTCGAGGTAGGCCACTGCGGTGGCCTCGTTGGATTCGACCAGACCGGCCAGCTGAGGGTCGCCGTCTTCGACGTCAAAGGCCAGCCGGCCACGGTCCGCGTCCACGGTCCACACCGTGGCGCCCAGGTTGGCGCCGTCGGGTGAGGACAGGGCCACGGGCGTGACACCGTCGCGCAGTTCGCGCAGCAAGGCCACCACTTCGCGTGGGTGACTGCTGCGGAACTGGGCGTAAGGGTCATCGGCCTCGTCGTCGTCGAGCGGGGCCGGCCGGGTGTCCAGAAAGGGCATGGCGTTGATCCGTTGGAGCCTTGGCGGGAAGGTGAGCCGGCACTGGTTGGCTCAATGCAAGGTCTTGGGGTGACCGCTCATCATCTTGTCGAGGTCTTCCAGCCAGGGCTCGGCCAGATGCCGGATCTCGGCGTCGTTGACCAGCACACGTTTCATGATGCTGGACTTGAGCTGGTTCTCTTCGCTGCTGAGGTGGTTGCCGCGGGCCGCGTTCTTCAGTTGGCTGATCAAGAGCACACAGGCGCCTTCGAGCTTGATCACGTGGTCCCAGTTGCCAGAGCGGGCGGCATCCAACATGTCGGCGCTGGCCTTTTCAATGGCTTCGTAGTAGTTCAGAAGACTGCTGTTCATGGATGGGCTCGCTGAGGGGGCTCGCGCTTGGGCGCAGCCAGTGGCCTGAGGGATCAGTTGCTTGCAGCCGAATTGCCGGTGTTGCCGATGGCCTGCCAGGCATCGCGCAGGGGGGCAACCAATGCCACGCACTCGTCCAGTGCGGCTTCATCGCTGTTGAGGTTGGCCTGGATCAGGCGAACGCAGACATAGGCGTACAGGTCCGACAGGTCGGCTGCGAGCTTGCCGCCGGCCTTCAGGTCGAGCGCCGCCTTCAGGCCCTCGTCGATGATGCGCACCGCGTGGCCGATGGCCTGCCCCTTGCCGGCGATGTCACCTTGACGGATGGCGCCTTTGGCGCGGTGTACCGCCGCCATGAAGCCGTCGAAGAGCAGGGCGACCAGACCATGCGCCGACGCACCGGCAACCATCGTCTGCACGCCCACCTGGTGGTAGGTGCCCGCAAACTGCCTGGCGCGGGGATTGGATGAGGCGTGTGGTGCGCTGAACATGGGATGGGCTCGTGGCAGTGAGATTCGGTCTCGGTAGAGGATTTATCGGATCACGTCGGTCAGACTTGAGCGAGAACCGGCCGGGCTGGTGACGAGGTGCTACTGCGCTGGAATTTCCATGGGCACAAATGCAAACCGGGCCTGAAGGCCCGGTTGCGCAACGACTCAGGCGCGTTTCACGCCGAAGACTTGTTGTATTGCGTGATCTGCTGCGACATGTAGGAGCTGAGGTTGCTCAGCGTGGCCATCTTGGTATCCAGCGCCGAGTACTGCGCCTGCAGGCGCGCCCGGGTCTGGTCCAGCCGCTGCTGCATCAGATCCTGCGATTTGCTGTTGCGCTCGACGCTGGCACGGATGCCGGCGTTGCGCGTCTCGAACACGCCCTCGGTGCCCAGGGCCGCATCCGCCAGATTCTTGAACCGCCGTACATAGCCCATGCCGGCACTGGTGCTGCTGTCTGCGGACAGCAGCTTCTTCAGCTCGGGCAGGTTGGCCAGTGCATTGTCGAGCTTGGCACTGGCAGTTTCCAGAGTGCCGTCGCTCTTGAGCGTGAGCCCGACATCCGACAGGCGCGACCAGGTCGATGAAGCGCTGCTGCCCTCGTTCAGCACAGCGCGCAACTGGTTTTGCAGGGCCAGGGTGGACTGATCGCCCTGCAGTGCGCCGGCGGTCTTGCTGTCCGCGTTGTAGGCGGTCTGGGTCTTGATGAAGGACGACAGGGTGTTGAAGGCGCTGACGAAGTCGGTGATGGCCGTCTTGACGGTGGCCGTGTCGGTGGCCACGCTCACGTCCACATCGCTGGCGGTGGTCTTGAGCAGGTTGACCGTGAGGCCGTCCACCACGTCGGTCAGTGTGTTGCTGGCCGAAGCGAGCGCAATGCCATTGATGCTGAGCGCGGCATTGACCGCGCTGGCCGTGCGGGCCATGGGTGAATCGGCAGCGCTTGCGTCGTAGCCCAAGGCCGACAAACCGGTGCCGGCATTGCCGTCGTCGGTGGTTTCCGACGCCGTCACCCGAAAGGCATTTTCGGCGCCGGTTTCCCTGGAGCGCAGGCTGAGCCGGGCGCCCGAAGCATCGCTGACGATGGTGGCCACCACGCCAGCGCCGGCGGCATTGATCTTGTCGCGAACCGAGGCCAGGCTGGTGTCACCCGCACCGATGTCGATGGTGATCGGGGAACTGCCAGCCTTGGCGGTGAAGTCGGCAGCCGGACTGCCGCTGCCATAGGTGCCCAGGTCGATGGTCAGGGTGCCCGCGCTCAGAGTGGAGGCACTGCTGGCCAGCGGGCTGCCACTCACCGTCTGGCCAGTGGCCAGGCGCTGCACGTTGATGGCGTAGCTGCCGGCCGTGGCGTTGGTGCCCGTGGACACCTTGACGGAGGCCGCATCGGATGAAGTGGCCGTGGTCCCACTCCACAAGGTGGGCGACGTCAGGGCATTGGCCTTGTCGCGCAGTGCGCTGAAGTAGCCTTGCATCTTGCCCACGTTGGACAAGCGGGTGTTGAGCGTGGTCGCCGCCGTCTTCAGCAGCGTGAGCGGGCGCCCCTCGACTGCCATCAGTCGGTCGAGAATGCCGGCGACATCCAGCCCGCTGCCGATGCCGGTGGAGGTGATGCTGCCGACGCCGGTGACAGAGGTGGCCATGGTGATTGTTCCTTCGCAAGCTGGTCTTCGGCCTGTCGGCGCCGCACTTGAGCGCCGCGCTGCCGGTTGAAACCGCCAAGAAGAGCGGCCCGGGGTCGCCGGGCCGTCAGTTCAAGCGGGGCAAACGCCGGCCGGTGGGCGGGGCGTCACCCTTGCAGCAGCTTGAGTACTTGTTGCGGCAGCGCGTTGGCTTGCGCCACCATGGCGTTGCCGGCTTGTTGAAGAATCTGCGCGCGGCTGAGGTTGGCTGTCTCCGAAGCGAAATCGGCGTCCATGATGCGGGCCTTGGCTGCACTCTGGTTTTCCACCGACACCTGCAGGTTGGCGATGACCGACTCGAATCGTGATTGCGAAGCACCCAAGGTGGCGCGCTCCGAGTTGACCGTATTGAGCGCCGCGTCGATGTTGTTGATCACGCCATGGATGGCAGTCACGTCGGCGGTGTTGTCGATCGTGCCGCGCCCTGCTCCGGTGTTGTCGGTGCCCGCCACCGACGTGATGGTGGGGTCGCCGGTCAGGTTGATCGTGGTGATGTCGATCGTGTCGTCCGCCGTTGTATTGGCACCCACCTGAAACTGCGCGCTGCCCGCATCGGCGCCCAGAACATGCTTTCCATTGAAGGTGGTGGCGCCCAGCACACGCTGGATTTCCTTGGCCAGTTCGCCGAACTCCTTGTCCAGCGAGTCCTTGTCACTGGCCGAGTTGGTGGCGTTGGCCGATTGCACTGCCAGCTCACGCATGCGTTGCAAGGCGTCGGCCACCTTGCCGAGCGAGCCTTCCGAGGTCTGCGCCATCGAGATGCCATCGTTGGCATTGCGCACCGCAGCGTTCATGCCGCGCACCTGGGCGTTCATCCGTTCGGCAATCGCCAGACCGGCCGCATCGTCCTTGGCCGAGTTGACGCGCAGGCCGGATGACAGCCTTTGCATCGATGTCGCCAGGGACGACTGCGACATGTTCAAGCTGCGCTGGGCGTTCAGCGAGGCAAGGTTCGTATTGATCGTCTGGGGCATGTTGGCCACTCCTCAAGATTCGACGACTACCGGCAGAGATTTGCCGGTGATCAAAAGCGGGCGGCGATCCAATCGGATCACGTGCCGCAGTCGATCCCGGTTTCGGGTTACGGCCTGTGCAACGGCTCAGGCATTGGGGTCCATTGTGAGAACACGGCCACGAATCGAACCCTTGAAATGAGGACGGAAGTGGCTTCAGTTCGAACCGCTGAGGCCGCAAACGCAAAGGCCCCGCCGGCAATTGCCGGCGG
>JANOAQ010000441.1:0-5552 GCA_031411195.1 Burkholderiaceae bacterium
CAAGATGCGCATGCACTACATCCGCATCCTGCCCGGTGACAAGGTCACCGTCGAACTCACACCGTACGACTTGACGCGGGCACGCATCGTGTTCCGCGCCAAGTGAAGTTTCAAGATCTGGGGTCAGGAGATACCATGAAAGTCGCCGCTTCCGTCAAGAAGATGTGCCGCAATTGCAAGATCATCCGCCGCAAGGGTGTGGTGCGTGTCATCTGCACCGACCTGCGCCACAAGCAGCGTCAAGGCTGAGATAGAGGAACACCATGGCACGTATCGCCGGCATCAATATCCCACCGCACAAGCACGCTGAGATCGGCCTGACGTCGATTTTCGGTATCGGCCGCACCACCGCGCAGCAGATCTGCAACGCGGTGGGCATCGCCTTCTCCAAGAAGATCAAGGATCTGACCGACTCTGACCTTGAGCGTATTCGCGACGAGGTCAACAAGTTGACGATCGAAGGCGATCTGCGTCGCGAGATCTCAATGAACATCAAGCGGCTGATGGACCTGGGCTGCTACCGCGGCTTGCGTCATCGCCGTGGCCTGCCGATGCGCGGGCAGCGCACGCGCACCAATGCCCGTACCCGCAAGGGTCCGCGCAAGGGCGCCGCCGCGCTGAAGAAGTAAGCCCGAACAAGCCCTCCATCGAGACACGACATGGCCAAAGCACCAGCGAACACCGCAGCGCGCCGCGTGAGCAAGAAGATCCGCAAGAACATTGCGGACGGCATCGCTCACGTGCACGCGTCGTTCAACAACACCATCATCACCATCACTGATCGCCAGGGCGGCTCGCTTGCCTGGGCTTCATCGGGTGGCCAAGGATTCAAGGGCTCACGCAAGTCCACGCCGTTCGCTGCCCAGGTGGCGGCGGAAGTGGCTGGACGCGCGGCTCAGGAGCAAGGCATCAAGAACCTCGACGTGCGGATCAAGGGCCCCGGCCCCGGCCGTGAGTCGTCGGTGCGGGCCTTGGCGGCGCTCGGCATCCGGATCAATTCGATCAGCGACGTCACCCCTGTGCCGCACAACGGCTGCCGCCCCCAAAAGCGCCGGCGCATCTGAGCCATCTTGCTGCGGTGCGTGCGCCGCTATAATCAAGAGTTTTCCGCCAGCCGGCGGGTGCGCAGCACCTGCCGGCGATTTCATTGAGTGGTGTGATTTCTTGACCGGGGCAGCCCGGTGCATGTGCGCCATTTCAACGTTTAAGCCCACCGTCTGAGCGTTCAAACAAACTCCGCCAGACTCGCGCGACCCGCCTCGCGTCAGATATTTACAGAGGACCCACCGTGGCACGTTATCTCGGACCCAAGGCCAAGCTCGGCCGTCGTGAAGGCACCGACCTTTACCTCAAGAGTGCCCGTCGCGCCATCAGCGACAAGGCCAAGGAATCAAAGCCTGGGCAGCATGGCCGCACGTCGGGCCAGCGCACCTCCGACTTCGGCATCCAGCTGCGTGAAAAGCAGAAGGTTAAGCGCATGTACGGCGTGCTTGAGCGCCAGTTTCGCCGCTACTTTGCCGAGGCTGAGCGGCGCAAGGGCAACACGGGCGCAAACCTGTTGTTCTTGCTGGAATCGCGGCTTGACAACGTGGTGTACCGCATGGGCTTCGGTTCGACCCGTGCCGAGTCGCGCCAGCTGGTTTCGCACCAGGCCATCCTCGTCAACGGCAAGCCGGTGAACATCGCCTCGTACCTGGTCAAGGCCGGTGATGCGATCTCGCTGCGCGAAAAGGCCAAGAAGCAGTTGCGCATTGCCGACTCGCTGAAGCTGGCTGCCTCGATCGGCATGCCCGATTGGGTGCAAGTGGATGCGACCAAGTTCGAAGGCGTATTCAAGAAGGTGCCCGACCGTGACCAGTTCGGTGCCGAGATCAATGAATCGCTGATCGTCGAGTTGTACTCGCGCTGATCCATCGCTGGCGTACGGCCTCGTGGCCGCTGCGCCCATCCCTCGTGTCGTCTTGCCGGGCACACCACGAGGCGTACTTTGCCCGGCATGGTCCGTCAGCCTTATCGGTGTAACGAGCCGAGGGTATTGAGAGGAACAGGATTCGATGCAAACCAATCTGCTGAAACCCAAAGCCATCCACGTGGAGCCCCTGGGCAACCACCGTGCCAAAGTGACGCTCGAGCCTTTTGAGCGTGGCTACGGTCACACGCTGGGCAATGCCCTGCGGCGTGTCCTGTTGTCTTCGATGGTGGGCTACGCACCGACAGAAGTCACCATCGCGGGCGTTCTGCACGAGTACTCCACCGTCGACGGCGTGGCCGAAGATGTGGTGCACATCATGCTCAACCTCAAGGGTGTGGTCTTCCGCTTGCACAACCGCGATGAAGTGACACTGGTGGTGCGCAAGGAGGGTGAAGGCCCCGTCACCGCCGCCGACATCCAGGTGCCGCATGATGTCGAGATCATGAACCCCGAGCACGTCATTGCCCACCTGGCGCAGGGCGGTAAGCTCGACATGCAGATCAAGGTGGAAAAGGGCCGTGGCTACGTGCCTGGCACCATGCGCCGCTACGGCGATGAGCCCACCAAGTCGATCGGGCGTATCGTTCTGGACGCTTCGTTCTCGCCCGTCACCCGCGTGAGCTACGCCGTTGAAAACGCCCGTGTTGAACAGCGTACCGATCTGGACAAGTTGGTCATGGAAATCGAGACCAACGGCGCTGTGACGCCCGAGGAAGCGATCCGTGCTTCGGCGCAGATCCTGGTGGATCAGTTGGTGGTCTTCACGGGCTTGCAGCCGGTTGAAGGCGTGGGCGGCGTGTACCCTGGCCCGGGCGAGCGCCAGAAGGACAACCACGATCCGATCCTGCTTCGTCCTGTCGACGAGTTGGAGCTGACCGTGCGCTCTGCGAACTGCCTGAAGGCCGAAAACATCTACTACATCGGCGACCTGATCCAGCGCACCGAGACCGAACTGCTCAAGACCCCGAATCTGGGTCGCAAGTCGCTCAACGAAATCAAGGAAGTGCTGGCTTCGCGCGGGCTCACGCTCGGCGCGCGGCTGGAAAACTGGCCCCCCCAGGGCTTGGACAAGCGCTGAACCGGCGTCTGATCCGACAAACCACCGGCTTGGCCTCAGCGCCCGGCCAGAGTGAAAGCCCCGGTACCTTGCACGGCCGGGGTTCAATAATCAAAGGACATCACCATGCGTCACCGTAACGGACTTCGTAAGCTCAACCGCACCAGCGAACACCGCGCCGCCATGCTGCGCAATATGTGCGTCTCGTTGCTGCAGCACGAGGCCATCAAGACCACTCTGCCCAAGGCCAAAGAACTGCGCCGTGTGGTCGAGCCCTTGATCACCATGGGCAAGAACCCTACGCTGGCCAACCATCGTCTGGCCTTCGCCCGTTTGCGCGATCGCGACATCGTGCTCAAGCTGTTCAAAGAGTTGGGGCCGCGCTACCAAACTCGCCCGGGCGGCTACACCCGCATCCTGAAAATGGGCTTCCGGGTGGGCGACAACGCGCCGATGGCCTTTGTCGAACTGGTTGATCGCCCCGCGCCCGCCGAATCCGACACTCCGGCCGTTGATTGAACCTCGAGCCTTGTTGCGCCTGTTCGCGCAACCCGCCGACAAGCCAGCCTTCGAGCTGGCTTTTTTGTGTCCGGTTCGCAGCTTGGGTCAATCTGCCCCGTTGAAGCCGGAACCGCCTTCGCCTGGGAGAATCTGCCCATCATGCAAAGTTTTCTCCGTGGTCTGCTCATTGGCTTGCTCGTCTTGCTTTTGCCCGCTGCTCGGGCGGCTGACGATTTCTTGCCGCCTGAACAAGCCTTCAAAGTCTCGGCTCGGATGGTGGCGGCCGACCGAATCGAGGTATTGGTAGGCATCGCGCCGGGCTACTACGTTTACCGCGAGCCGCTGCGGTTCACGGCGGCAGGTGCCGAACTGGGCACGCCGGCAATACCGCTAGGCAAGGTGAAGTTTGACGAAAACTTCCAGAAGAACGTCGAGACCTACCGCAACGAACTGCGCATCTCGGTGCCTGTGCAGGCGGGCGCGCCGTTCAATCTGACGGTGGTGGCGCAGGGCTGTGCCGACGCGGGGCTCTGTTACCCGCCGTTGAGCACCGATCTCTCACTCGATCCCGCGCGGTTGACGCCGGCCAGCAGTGATCAAACGGCGGGCAAGGCGCTGCCTGCGCAAGCGTCTCGCTGGCTGGATGGCAGCCGCATCGACGACATCCTGCGGGGTGGCCACCTGTGGCAGGTGGTGCTGGCCTTTTTCGGCATGGGCGTGCTGCTTTCTCTGACTCCCTGCGTGCTGCCGATGCTACCCATCCTTTCGTCGTTGATCGTGGGTTCAGGACAACGCCCGTCGCGTCTTCGAGGCTTGGGTCTGGCGGCCACCTATTCACTGGGTATGGCCCTGGTCTATACGGCCCTCGGCGTCGCTGCGGGTCTGGCAGGCGAAGGCTTTGCCGCGGCCTTGCAGACACCCTGGGCCATCGGCGGCTTCTCGCTCTTGCTGGTGATGCTGAGCCTGTCGATGTTCGATGTCTACGAACTTCGTTTGCCCACAGCCTGGACCACCCACTGGTCGACCCACAGCAGCCGTTTGCCCGCTGGGCAATTGGCAGGCGTGTTCGTGATGGGCGGCGTGTCGGCGCTGATCGTCAGCCCCTGCGTCACAGCCCCGTTGGCGGGCGCGTTGCTTTTCATCAGCCAAAGCGGTGATGTGGTGCAGGGCGGCGGCGCGCTGTTCTCGATGGCCGCAGGCATGAGCCTGCCTTTGCTGCTGCTGGGTGCATCAGCGGGGCGTTGGGTGCCCAAGGCGGGCGCCTGGATGCACGGTGTCAAGCGCCTGTTCGGCCTGATGATGCTGAGCGTGTCGCTGTGGTTGGCTCAGCCGATCTTGCACATCGCCATCACCATGGCGCTGTGGGGCCTGTTGCTGCTGCTCACCGGCTTTCTGCTGGCGCCGTTTTCGCGCCATGGCCACCACCGGCATGCCTTGCGCACGGCATTGCAGCGGGCAGTGGGCGTGCTGGCGTTGCTGATGGGCGTGGCGCAGTTCGTGGGTGCCGTGTCGGGCGGTCAAGACCCGCTGCGGCCGCTGGCCCATCTGGGCGCAGGGCCAGTCGCCCAAGGCAGCAGGCCCGCCTTCCAGCCCGTGGGCAGCGAAGCCGAATTGGACGCCGCCCTGCGTGCAGCCGGCGGTCGCCCGGTGATGCTGGACTTTTACGCCGACTGGTGCGTTTCCTGCAAAGAGATGGAACGCTTCACCTTCAGTCACCCCGATGTGGCCGCCCGTCTGCAAAATGCGGTGCTGCTCAAGGCCGACGTCACCGCCAACTCGGCCGAGCACAGGGCGCTGCTCAAGCGGTTCAAATTGTTCGGCCCGCCCGGAACCTTGTTTTTCGACGCACAAGGCGCTGAGTTGGTAACGGCGCGGGTGGTGGGCTTCCAGGATGCCCGCCGCTTTGCCCAGTCACTGGTCGCTGCGGGTCTGTGACGCATTGCAGCAAACTTATGCTATAGTGCTACTTCAGTCGCGGGGTGGAGCAGCCTGGTAGCTCGTTGGGCTCATAACCCAAAGGTC
>JANOAQ010000442.1:0-1752 GCA_031411195.1 Burkholderiaceae bacterium
CGCTCGGCCCGCCCGTCTGCATCGCGCCGTCACCTGCGGTTGCCCCCAGGTAAGCCTCGGCAATGCGCGGGTCGTTGCCCACGGCCTGGGCCGGGCCTTCGAGCACCATGCGGCCGCGCTCGATCAGCACCAGCCGGTCGACCACGGCCATGGCCGCACGCACGTTTTGCTCGACCAGCAGGATGGCCAGGCCGGCATGCGCCAGGGTGCGCAGGGTCTGCAGCACCTGATCGACCAGCTTGGGTGCCAGGCCGATGGAGGGCTCGTCCAGCATCAGCGCCTTGGGGCCCATCATCAGCGCGCGGCCGATGCCCAGCATCTGGCGCTCACCGCCCGACAGCTGCGAGCCCAGGTGCTGGCGCCGCTCTTTCAGGCGGGGAAACAGTTCGTACACCTCGTCGCGGCTGTAGATGTGGCGGCCAGGCTCGGTGGGTGGCTCGAAGGTGCGCGACAGGTTTTCTTCGACATTCATCTGCGCGAACACCAGCTTGCCTTCAGGCACCAGCAGCAGGCCGGCCTGCACCCGCTGGTGGGTGGACCAGGCGTCGATGCGCTGACCGCCCAACTGCACCTCACCGGCCAGGCGCGGCGCACCACGCGACCAGCCAAGCAGCGCATTGACCAGCGTGGATTTGCCCGCGCCGTTGGCACCCACCACGCCCACCACCTCGCCACGCGCGAGGTCGAGCGCCGTGAGATCCAGCGCCAGGTTGCCGGCATAGCTGGCCTGCAGGCCACGCACCCGCAGGATGGGCCCCTCGTGCGACGGGTACGTCGGCCGGTCCCCCGAGGGGACAGCGGGCCGGCTTGGGAGCGGCCCGGCGCTCGGCCCGCCGTCTGCTTGTGTTGTCGTCATGCCGCCTTGCCCAGGTAGGCTTCCAGCACCAGCGGGTCTTGGCGCACCTGGGCCGGTGTGCCGTAGGCCAGGCGCTTGCCCAGGTCGAGCACGCAGATGCGGTCGGCCACGGCCATGATCAGGTCCATGTGGTGCTCGATCACCACCAGCGCCACGCCGTCTGCCTTCAGGCTTTGCAACAGTTGCACCAGCCGCTCCATGTCGTCACCGCCCAGGCCGGCGGCGGGCTCGTCGAGCAAGAGCACACGCGCGCCGTCGCCAAAGGCCAGGGCAATCGACAACAGTCGCTGCACGCCGTAGGGCGTTTCCTTGGGCAGCAAGGCGTGGTAGTGGGCAGGGATGCCAAAGCGCAGCAGTTGCCGGGAGGCAAAGTCTTGCGCGGCCGCGCGCCGCCGGGCCGCGGCCCAGGGCTGGAACACGCAAGCCACCAGGCCGGCATGCGCCCGAGCGCCCAGCACGGCGACCAGGTTGTCGCGCACGCTCAAGTCTTCAAAAAAAGCGTTTTGCTGGAAGGCGCGCTTCACGCCCAAGGCGGCCAGGCCGTAGGCCGGCACATCGCTGACATCCTGCCCGGCCAAGGCCACCCTGCCTTGGCGCGGCACCAGGTTGGTGGCGGCTTCGTAGCAGGTGCTCTTGCCCGCACCGTTAGGGCCGATGATGCCCAGCAGCTCACCGGGGTGCACCTCCCAGCTCACATCGTCCAGGGCCACCAGCGCGCCATAGCGCACCCCCAGGCCCTCGACCCGCAGCGCGGGCCCAGAAGTCTTCATCGGGCTTGCCAATCAGGGCTGGACGGCAATTTTTCCGCTTTGTACCGTGAACAGGTAATGGCGCGATCCGAGTTGGCCGTTGGCGTCGAACTTGATGTCGCCCATCACCGTGCCCTTGAAGCTGCC
>JANOAQ010000443.1:0-5136 GCA_031411195.1 Burkholderiaceae bacterium
CAATCCACCCAGGCTGGCATGGGCTACAACGCCCACGGCACGCTCACCCAACCGCTGCCATGACCGCTGCCCTGCACCAAACTCCACCCGGCCCCACCGATGCCCCGCCGCTGTCAGGCGATCTGGCTGCGCGCTTTGCCCAGGTGCGCGTCCAAACCATGGCCTTGGCGGCGCCGCTGAGCGAGGCCGACGCCCAGGTGCAATCGATGCCCGATGCCAGCCCCACCAAGTGGCACCTGGCGCACGAGGGATGAATGAGCTTGCCTCGCATCGGACTGTTGTTCAACTACGACTGGGACGCGCTGGGCTTTGGCCGGCTGGCCGGGCAGTTTCAGTTCGACGAGGCGGGTTTCGACCTGTTCAGTTTTCCCAGCAACGCCAGGCTGATCGGCTTCGACCTGCAGCGCTTTGCCGACCAGCAGGCGCGCAAGGCCCGCGAGCGCGGCTGGGTGGGCGTGGTCTCGCACCACGAGCAGTTTGGCGCGCTGGCCGCCGCCCTGGTGGCCGAGCGGCTGGGCCTGCCGGGCACGCCGGTGGATGCCATCCTGGCCTGTCAGCACAAGCTGCATGCACGCCGGGTGCTCGAGCAGGTGTGTCCTGAGGCCAACCTGGGCTTTGCCGGTCTGGATGCCTGTTATGGCGGCCCGGTGCCACCCGGGCTGCGCTACCCCGCCTACGTCAAGCCGATCAAGGCTGCGTTTTCAGTGCTGGCGCGCCAGGTGGACAGCGCGGCCGCTCTGCACCAACACACCCGCTTCGGCCGGCGTGAGCTGTGGGTGATACGCCGCCTGGTCGAGCCCTTCGAGCGGGTGGTGCAACAACGCCTGCCACAGGCCGGCACGGCCCACCGCATGTTGCTGGAAGAACCGCTGCAGGCGCCGCAGTTCAACCTGGACGGCTGGGTCTTCAAAGGCCAGGCCCATGCGCTGGGCGTGGTGGATGCGGTGATGTACCCCGGCACCCAGGCCTTCATGCGCTGGGAGCACCCCAGCCGCCTGGGCGCGACGGTGCAGGCCCGCGCGCTGGCGGTGGCGCAGTGCTTTCTGTCGGCGGTGGGCTTCAGCCATGGCCTGTTCAACATCGAATTCTTCTACGATGCCGCCAGCGATCGGCTGACGGTGATCGAGGTCAACCCGCGGCTGGCTTCGCAGTTTTCCGACCTGTACCGCCGGGTGCACGGTGTTGATCCGCATGCCATGTCGCTGGCACTGGCCCAGGGGCAGGATCCGGCCGCGCTGCCGCGCTGCGCGCCGGTGGGCGGGGCTGCGGCCAGCCTGGTGTACCGGGCGTTTGCGCCCGGCGACACACCGGCCATGCCCGATGCCGAACAGCTGGCCCAGCTGGCGCGGCGCCATGCCGATGCGCTGCTGTTCATGTACCCCAAGGCCGGCCATTCACTGGCGCGCGATTTCAAATGGCTGGGCAGCCACCGCTACGGCATCCTGCAACTGCACGGCCACGACGCGGCCCACCTGCGCCGCCGGGCCGAGGCCGCCAGCGCGGTGATAGGCTGGATCCCGCCTTATGCCGATTGCCAGGGCCAGGCCGCGCCCGTACCCAGCGCGAAGAGTCACCCCGTCGCCGATCACCCCGATCACCAGCTGATTCCCGGAGCCACACCATGAACCCTGCCATCGCTCACACCCTCATGCTGCGCCGCTTTGCGTTGGCCGCACTGGCCGGCCTGGCGCTGCTGCTGGGCGGCTGTGCCGCCATGCAGGCGCAGAACCCCGATTCGGCACTCAAGCCGGTCAAGGCCGTGGCCATCGGCAACGACGCCCATGTGATGCTCGATGGCCACGACGTGGTGGCCTACTTCACCCAGGGCCGCCACGCCATGGGCCAGGCACAGTTCAAAAGTCTGCACCAGGGCGTGACCTTCTACTTTGCCTTGGCCGAGCACAAGGCCTTGTTCGATGCCGCGCCGGCCAAGTACCTGCCGCAGTACGGCGGCTTTTGTGCCAACGGCATCATGTACGGCATCCCTTGGGGCGGTGATGCCGACGCCTGGCGCATCGTCGGCGGCAAGCTCTACATCTTTGGCGGCGCCAGCTCGCGCGACGCCTTCTTTCTCGACGGGCCCGGCAACACCCGGCTGGCCGACCAGTACTGGGCCAGCGAAGTGGCGGGCAGCAACAGCTTTTGGCAGCGCAGCAAGCGGCTGGTGTTTCGTGTGCCGCACTACGCCAGCGGCGAAGAGCTGGCCCGCCGCGTGGCCGAGGCCAAAGCCCGCAAGCAGTGACAGCCGGCCGGCGCCGCTGGCTGGGCGCTGCCGCTGCGCTGGCCGCAGGCGGCAGCGGGGCACTGACGGGCTGTGCCATCGGCCCCGACCAGGACCACACCGGTGCCGACGCGCCCGGCACCGGGACTTTGCGCCAGCCGCCCAAAGTGGCCTGGGTGTTCAGCGCGGGCGGGCCACGCGGTTTTGTTCATGTGGGCGTGATCAAGGCCCTGGCCGAGTTGCAGCTGCAACCCGATCTGGTGGTGGGCGCATCGGTGGGCGCGCTGGTGGGCACGCTGTGCGCCGCTGGCGTGCCGGTGGCCGACATCGAACGCGAGGCCTTGGCCCTGCAGCCCTGGGAACTGGTGCGCCTGGCGCCGGGCAGCCCCCCGCGCCTGGCCGCCACCGGCCTGGCCGATTGGGTGCAGCGGGCGGTGCAGGGCCGCGCGCTGCAAGACCTGCCCGTGCCGATGGTGTGTGCGGTGCAGCGCCTGCGTGATGGCGCGGTGATCGGCTTCAACCGCGGCCATGCCGGCCTGGCGGTGCGGGCTTCGGCGGCCATCGAAGGCCGGTTTGTGCCGGTCACCATCCGCGGTGAGGCGTATGCCGATCCCGACCAGCGCATGCCATTGCCGGTGCGCCTGGCGCGGCAACTGGGCGCCGTGCGCGTGCTGGCGGTGGATGCATCCGCCCATGAAGACCGTGCGCCCGAACGGGCCCAGGTCTACCGCGAAGGCGATGTGCGCAAACGCGCCCTCACCCAGCCCGATGCCCGCCTGGCCGATGTGCTGTTGCACCCCGATTTTGGCTACTGGGTGAGCCTGTCGACCGAGTTTCGCCAGCGCGCCATCGCGGCGGGCTACCAGGCCACGCTGGCAGCGGCACCGGCCCTGCGTGCCCTGCACGGCACTTGACGCGTTGTCACGCATGCTGCTGTTGTCACAGTGGTGCCCGGCGCAAGCGCCAGGCCAGGCCCAGCCCGCCGGCGGCCAGCAGCCACAGGCTGGCCGGCTCGGGCACCGGCGCCGTCTGCACCAGCAGCAGCGGGCGCTGGCTGAGCACGCCTGATTGCAAGCTGTCAAAGCGTTTGGCGCTTTGGCTGCCCGATTCGTCACCGATCAGGATCCAGCCAAAGTTGGAGGCGGGCTGGCCCAACCAGCCCTGCACGTCAGCCACCAGGGCCGGCGTGCTGCCTCAGGTGTAGAAGCTGTTGGGCGAACCCACAAACTGGGTGGCGCTGGCCTGGGCATCGCTGCCTGCAGCATCAGCACCTTCTTCCCAGCTGGTGGACCGACAGCGATGCGACAAGTACACGCCGCGGCTTGCAGTGGCCTGAGCGTGCGGGCCTCGTCCGTATCGCTGCCGTCTTCGACCAGTCAGGTCGAACCCTCCTCTTCCATCAACACCGCACGGGCAATGTTCGTTGCAGGGGACCCAGGTGGTCGGGCTGGGCGCCGTCCAGAAGGCGCGTGCCGCGCCAGTTCAGGCTGGGCGACGAAACCGCCGAAGCTCTGGCCCAGCACGATGGGCTTGACCAGCCCTGGGGCGCCGCGCAGCGGCATCACGTCATCGGCAGCCGTGCAGCAGGACCAGTGTCGCCTTCTCTCGCAGGCGGGGGCCGTCGGGCACGAGGGCGGGACGCTCGACATCGACAAAGAGGCGCACGCCGGGTTACTGTCTCAGCCCGCACCCTCGACCATGCGCACCAGCGCCTGCGCCGGCGGCGACAGCGATGCGCGGTCGCGCATCGCCAGCAGCAGTTGGCGTTCGGTGCGCATGCCGTCGATGGTCTGCAGCACCAGCCCCAACGCGCGCGCGTAGGGCGCGGCGCCCTCGCGCGGCAGCACCGCGATGCCCAGGCCGGCGGCCACCATGCGTGCCATGGCGTCGAAGCTGCGCACTTGGGCGCGGATGCGCAGCGGCCGGTGCAAGCCTTCAGCCGCCGCGGCCAGCTGCCGCGTCAACGTGGTGGCGCGGCCGAAGGCGACGAGGTCGTGTTCCAGCAGCGTGTGCAGCGGCACGGCCTCGGCGCCAGACAAGGGGTGGCCGGCGGGGACCAGCAGCACCAGATGGTCGACGTGGCAGACCAGCGTCTGCAGGCCTTCGGCCGGGGTGTTCTCACCGATCACGCCCAGTTCGGCAGTGCCGCGCGCCACGGCGCGCACAGCGTCTTCGCTGATGGCGTCTTCCAGGTCGAGCTTCACGCCCGGGTGGGCGCGCGCAAACCGCGCCAGCAGCGCCGGCAGGAAGCCGCCGAAGGCCGAGGTGTTGGCCCAAAGCCGCAGGTGGCCGCCGGTGCCGCGCTTGACGTCGCCCATGGCCAGCGCCAGCTGATCCAGCCGCGCCACCAGTTCCACCGCGTGCGGCAGCAGCGTCTGCCCGGCGGCGGTGGGCATCACGCCGCGTTTGCTGCGTTCGAGCAGCGGCGCGCCGACATGCGACTCCAGTTCGGCGATGCGCTTGCTGGCGGCGGCCAGCGAGATGCCCAGGCGCTCGGCACCAGCCGTGAGGCTGCCGCCATCGACCGCCGCCACGTACAGGCGCAGGCTGGTCAGGTCGAAACGGTTCAGGCTGATCACGGGCGGGCATCCTCAACGGGCGGTGAAGGATATGTCAATCGAATCCGACTGGTGCGCCCGCCACCGAGCAGCAAGAATCCGGGCTCCCCCAACGGAGACAAAGACCATGCCCACTCGCCGCAACATCGGCGCCGCAGCGCTCGCCCTGGCGGCTGCCTGCACCGCGCCGCTCGCCTTCGCACAGTCCTTCCCGACCAAGCCGATCACCGTGGTGGTGCCCAACCCGCCCGGCGGCGTGGTGGACTCCTCAGCCCGGCTGGCCGCCGACCCGATGACCAAGCTGCTGGGCCAGGCGGTGATCGCCGACAACAAGGGCGGCGCCAGCGGCAACATCGC
>JANOAQ010000444.1:0-5125 GCA_031411195.1 Burkholderiaceae bacterium
GCCGCCGGGTGGTGCTGGCCTGGCGCCGCAGCTTCACCCGCTACGAGGCCATCGCGGCCTTGCGCAATGCGGTGGTGGCCTGCCAACTGCACGGTGTGACCCGCCTCACGGGCTGAGGCCCCGTGGCCGGCCGAGTGGCCAGGGGTGACAGGGGATTGCCAGCCATTGGCGGCCCGCCTACCCTGCAGTTTCGGCGGCCTTGGGCCTGCCACCCTGGGAGCACCCCAAGATGCGCTACAAGCGGCACCTCTTCATCAGCTATACCCACAAGGACAACGAGCCGGTGATTGCAGGCACGGATGGTTGGGTCAGCCGCTTTCACAAGACCCTGGGTGCCGTGCTGGCCATGCGCCTGGGCTACGTGCCCGACATCTGGCGTGACGAGCGCTTGCAGGGCAATGACGTGTTCACGCCCGAGATAAAGCAGCAGTTGCCCGAGACCGCCATCCTGCTGGCCGTGGTCAGCCAGGGTTATGTGCGCTCGGCCTGGTGCCGCGACGAAGCCCAGACCTTTTGCGATGTCGCACAGCAGGCTGGCAGCATGACGGTGCAGAACAAATCACGCGTCTTCAAGGTGGTCAAGAGCCCGCCCAGCACGCTCGACCCGCTGCCTGCAGTGATGCGTGAGATGGTGGGCTACAACTTCTTCGAGCGCAATGCCGACAACGCACCCCAGGAGTTCGACCCTGAACTGATGGGCAGCGAAAGCCGGTCGAAATACGTCGAGCGCATCAACACGCTGGCGTTCAACCTGCAGACCTTGATCGACTCGCTCGATGCCGACGCGGCCAATGACCAGGCCACCAGCGGCGCTGCCGACACCAAGCCCGCCGTCTACCTGGCCGAATGTGGCGAAGACCGCCTGACCGATCGCAACGCTTTGGCCAACAACCTGCTGGCCCGAGGCTACCGCCTGCTGCCCGATCGAGAATTGCCGCGTGGTGAAGTGGCCTACCGGCAGGCCGTGCAGGACGCGCTGGCCAACTGTGCGCTGGCCATTCACCTGGTGGGCAACCACAGCGGCTGGACTCCGGATGGCCCCTCCCAGTGCGCAGGCGTCGAACTGCAGAACGCCTTGTCGGCCGAACGCTCGCGCCAGGGGGGCCTGCGGCGTGTGGTGTCCGTGCCCGATGGCCTGGTGGGCGCCGAAGGCGACGAGCGCCAGCAGCGCTTCATCCATGCGCTGCACAACGATGTCCGGGTGCAGGGCGGTGCGCTCAACACCCTGGTCGACGAGGTCGACAAGCTGATCACCGGTGATCTTGAGGCCGTCAAGATGGCGGTGCTCAACACCCTGGCAGATCTGGAGAAGCCGCCAGCACCGCCGGCGCCGCCCGCCGCTGCCAAAGGCGAGCAGGTGGTCTACCTGGTGTGCGACCGGCGTGACGCCGCCGCCGCCGAGCCACTGCGCGCCCTGCTGGTGGCTCAGGGCTGCAAGGTCAGGCTGCCGGCCTTTGCGCCCGATGCCACGCGGGCGCGCAAGGAGCACGAAGACCGCCTGGCCAAGTGCGATGCGGTGGTCATCTACCACGGGGCTGGCACCAAGGACTGGTACGACAGCGTTCTTGTCGACGTGACCAAGGCGCCGTCGCTGCGCCAGGGCCGGCCGATTGCCAACGTCTTCACCTGGTTGGGCGCCGAGGAAACCTTTGAAAAGTCCGCGCGCGCCTACAGCGGCGAAGCGGGCGTCGTCAACGGGCTGGACGGCTTTGACGCGGCACTGGCCCAGCCCCTGCTCGATGCCCTGGGGGTGGCAACCCATGGTTGACCCGGCAGGCAAGTCCGTGCGCAACCCCTTCCCCGGCCTGCGGCCGTTTCGCACCGACGAAGAGCCGCTGTTCTTCGGTCGTGAACGGCAGATCGACCGCATGGTCGACAAACTGGCGGTGCGGCGCTTTCTGGCGGTGGTGGGCACCTCGGGCAGCGGCAAGTCGTCGCTGGTCAACTGCGGGCTGCGGCCGGCCTTGCACCGGGGCTACATGGGTCGCGCCGGTGCGGATTGGCGCATGGCCGCCTGCCGCCCGGGGCACGACCCGATCGGCGCCATGGCCCATGCACTGGCCGCAGACGGCGTGCTGTTTGCCAAGCCCTTGGGTGAGGGCATCAGCAACCAGGAACTCATCGAGGCCACCTTGCGCATGAGCGGCCTGGGCATGGTGGACATCGTGCGCCAGGCGCGGCTGCCCCAGGGCACCAACCTGCTGCTGGTGGTCGACCAGTTCGAGGAGCTGTTTCGCTACCAGGGCGGCTTGGCCAGCCGCGGGCCGGGGCCCGAGGCCAGCGCCTTCGTCACGCTGCTGCTCGAGGCCGTGGCCCAGACGGCCTTGCCGATCCATGTGGTGCAGACCATGCGGTCCGATTACCTGGGCGATTGCGCGCAGTTCCTGGGTCTGCCCGAGGCCATCAACGAAGGCCAGTACCTGGTGCCCCGGCTCAGCCGCGACGAAATCCGCGCCGCCATCACCGGGCCGGTCACGCTGGCGCGGGCCGAGGTCAGCCCGGTGCTGTTGACCCGCCTGCTCAACGACGTGGGCGACAACCCCGACCAGCTCTCCATCCTGCAACATGCCCTGAACCGCACCTGGGCCCACTGGGAAGGCGATGGTGCAGGCCAGCGGGCACTCGACCTGCCCCACTATGAAGCCGTGGGCGGCATGCGCACGGCGTTGCACCGGCATGCCGAGAAGGCCTTTGGTGAACTGGCCGATGCCGGCACCCCAGGCGTTGCGCCGGCCGCACTGTCGGCCCGCCAGAAGCTGGCGGCCAAGATCTTTCGCACCCTCACCGACAAGGGCACCGATGCCCGCGGCATCCGTCGGCCCACCGCATTGAAAGACCTGTGCGCCATCACCGGCGCCAGCCAGGCCGACGTCGAAGCGGTGATGGGGGTGTTCCGCAAGGGCAGCCGATCGTTCCTGATGCCGCCCGAGGGTGAACGCCTGCGCCCGGACACCCGCATCGACATCTCGCACGAGAGCCTGATGCGGGTGTGGCGGCGCCTGAGCGACTGGGCCGATGAAGAAGCCACCGATGCCCGCCAATTGCGCCGGCTGGCCGAAAGTGCCCAGCTGCACCGCCAGCTCTACGGTGCCGACAGCGACCAGGTCGACGGCCTGCTGACCGACCGTGAACTCGACATCGCCCTGGATTGGCGGCGCCGGGTGGCACCCAATGACGCCTGGGCGGCCCAGTACGGTTGCGACCACAGCCTCGTCGAGAACTTCATCCAGCGCAGCCGCCTGGTGCGGCTGGCCGCACGCGTGGATGCCGAGATCGAGCGGCACTGGCAAACGCGTGGGCGCTTTGTGTTGATCGGCGTGGTGGCGCTGCTGTTTGTCCTGCTGCACATCGCCGGCGCAGTGCCCCTGCACGATTGGGTGAGGGCCAAACAAGAAGCCTTCTACCAGGCGCATCCGTCCATTTCGCTGGCGCTGGTGCAGTTGCTGCTGCACCTGTTGGTGGGCGGCTCGGCCCTGGTGATCTATGACTTCGTGGCGCCCCGCCTGCGCTTGTGGCGGGCGACGCAATTGCGCGACAGCGTCAGCCAGCAGGTGTCGGCAGCTGCCGAGGCAGTGACTGCACCCCCACCTGTGGCCATCCCCCCGGCGCTGGCCGCGGCGGCGGCCGACGGGGGCGCGGCCGCCCTGGCCGCCGCCAAGGCACGTGCCAACGACCCAGCCCAGCGGGCCACGCGCACGGCACGTCTGCTGGCTGCCATGGTGGACGTGACCATGGCTTTGCTGGGCTCGTTCATGCTGCTGTTCGTGCTGGACATCACCGGGCTGCACAAGGTGGACGATTGGGGCCTGAGCATCTGGCTGGCATTGCCGGCGCTGTTCGGCCTGATTTCGGCGCGGGCCCTCAGCTCACCACGCCAGGCCACGCTGGGCAAGCGGCTGCTGGGCCTGGTGGTGGTTGACCGAAACGGCCAGCCGCTCGGCTTCGGGCGGGCTTACCTGCGCCACGCTGTCAAGGTCCTGGGCTATGTCTTCTCCTCCGGGTTGATCTGGCTGCCGATGCTGATCAAGCCGCAATGGCGGTCTTTGCAAGACCTGGTGGCCGGCACCGTCGTCCTGCGCCGCCGGCAGTAGCCCGCCGCTCTCCAGGCCTGCTCTCCAGGCCTGCCATTTGCGGGCAAACTCAGGTGCATGTCCGAGGCCCCACCGCTGATCCAGCTGCAGCAGGTCGACAAGCGATTCGACAGTGGCCTGCACGCCCTGTCGGGCGTGTCGCTGGCCGTTCGCGCGGGTGAATTTGTCGCCCTGCTCGGCCCGTCGGGCTGCGGCAAGAGCACCGTACTGCGCCTGGCAGCCGGGCTCGAAGCGGCCAGCGCCGGCCAGGTGCATGCGCCCGCGCTGCAAGCCAAGGGCGGCAGCGACACCGCCTTCGTCTTTCAAGAGCCCACGCTGATGCCCTGGGCCAGCGTGGCCGACAACGTGTGGTTGCCGCTGCGCTTGCAGGGCCGATCACGCAGCGAGGCCGGGCCCCTGGTGTGTGCCGTGCTCGCGCGCGTGGGGCTGGCCGATTTCGAGGCGGCCTATCCGGCGCAGTTGTCCGGTGGCATGAAGATGCGTGCCTCCATCGCCCGCGCCCTTGTCACCCAGCCCCGGGTGCTCCTGATGGACGAGCCCTTTGCGGCACTGGACGACATCACCCGCCAGGCCCTCAATGCCGACCTGCTGGCCTGGTGGGCCGCCGATGGCGGCATGGCCGCGCTGTTTGTCACCCACAGCGTGGCCGAGGCGGTGTTTCTCAGCCAGCGGGTGCTGGTGATGGCGGCCCGCCCGGGCCGGGTGGTGGCCGAGCTGGCCATCGACGCCCCCTACCCGCGCCCTGCCGGCTGGCGCCACACGCCGGCCTTTGCCGAGTACTGCCGCCTTCTGGGTAAAGCCTTGGCCGAAGCCCATGCCGGGTCTGCTGCGGCAACCGCCACGGCGCCGGCCCCGGCAGGCACCGCGCCATGAAGACCTGGGCCCTGCCCACCCTGGTGCTGCTGGGCCTGCTGGCCGGCTGGGAGGCGCTGGTGCGCCTGGCCCAGATCCCCGCCTACACCCTGCCGGCCCCCAGCCTCATCGCCAGCACGCTGTGGCTGCACTTCGGCTCATTGGCCGGCAGTTGGTGGGTG
>JANOAQ010000445.1:0-6266 GCA_031411195.1 Burkholderiaceae bacterium
CTGTCGATGTGCAGCGTGGCGCCGCTGAACGCCGCCGTGTAGCCGAACCAGAAGGCTTCGGCCGCGCTGACGCCAATGGCTGCGTGCCCATTGGGCAACTGCAGGGCAATGGCCTCGTCGCAGCTTGCCTGCAGCACCGCCAGGTCACCAGCCCACAGCGCGCGGTAGGTGTCGGCCAGCAATGTTGCACCGGGCGTGGTGTGCATCGGGTCTTGCCAGGCTGCGGGCGCCGGTGGCTGAAACAGCGGCAGCACTGGCGCGCCCTTGCTGTCCAACCAAAGCCGCGCCAACGCCTGCGGCGTGCTGCCCAGCTGCAGGGCGATCGCACCCTGGTCGCGCACCAGCCACTCGTGCACGATGCGGTTGTCAACGCACACGCAGTCAGCCACGGTGCGCACCTGCACGGGCTTGCCCGTGGCGCTGCCGAACGCGCCGTCGCCAAGGTGCGTCATGGTCGACGCGATGCGGTGCGACGACAGGAAACCGCTTTTGGCATGATTGCCGTTACCGGCGCTGACGATGTCTTCGCACAGCAGCCGCCGGTCGGGAAACTGATTCAGCGTTTCCAGCGTGCCCCGAACCACCGCGTGCACGCCCTGGCTGGTGCCGGCAGGGGTGATGACGGCGCAGTCGGCACTGTAGTAGCGGTGGATGGCGTTGACCTGCCGGCCTTCCCAGATGCGCGCCGTGATGACGCGGATGTAGTCGTCCAGGCTGGTGAACTCGGCGTCGAAGCCGGGCAACGCACTGTTCAGGGAAGAGTTCTCGAACTTGTTCATCTTGCCGGCCTTGTGCTCATTTGGGCAGCCTCGTGCTCATTTCGGCAGCCGCGCTGAGGACCGCACCACCAGCGTCGTGGGCACGACCACATGGTCACGCGTGACGGCGTCGTCTTCCAACTGTTGCAACAGCATCTGCACGGTGGCCTCGATCATGAGCACGGCGTCTTGCTGCACGCTCGTCAGGTGGTAAGCACCCCAGTCGGCTTGCGGCACGTTGTCAAAACCCACCACCGACACGTCTTCGGGCACACGCAGGCCCAAGGCGCCGCGCAGGGTGTCGATGGCGGCGAATGCCATGTGGTCGCTGGCCACGAACAGCGCGTCGGGCCGTTCACGGCTGGCCACCAGGCTGCCGAACAGCTCTTGCGTGGCCAGGGCCGCACGCTCGAACTCGTAGTTGCCGACGGCGCGCGCCACCACCCGCAGGCCACGCTCGGCCAGGCCGGCGCGCAAGCCTTCTTCGCGGTCGTGGTTGGTGGACGAGTCTTCAGCACCGGCGATGTAGGCCACGCGCTGGTGGCCACCGTCGGCCAGGAAGTGCGCCACCGCGCGGCCGCCGCCCAGGTTGTCGGAGCTGACCGTGCTGATGCGGCCCTTGTTGCTGGTGCGGTTGAACATCACCACGGGGATTCGCGCGTCGGCAATCTGCTGTGCCAGGCTTGAAGAGAGCTGCGTTGACGCCATCACGATGCCGTCCACCTGGTAGCGCATCAGTTCAACCAGCAGTTCGTCGGCGTCCTCGGTCTGGGTGACGAACAGCAGCACGTGGTAGCCGTCTTTTTGCAGCCGCTGCGACAGCGCTTCGATCACGACCGGGTAGAACTGGTTCTGCAGGTTCGACAACACCACCGCAATCATGCGGCTGCGCCGTGTGCTCAGCGTGCTGGCAATGGCATTGGGCCGGTAGCCCAGCTTGCGTGCGGCCTCAAGCACACGGGCACGCGTGTCGTCTGCCACGCTGGCCCCGGGCGTGAAGCTGCGGCTGACAGCAGATTGCGAAACGCCGGCCAGGCGGGCCACGTCAAATGAAGTCACGCGCTGTCGGGTCATGGTGTCGGCCCCCCGGCGAGGCGGGGGCGAAGCGTTGTTCGAGCCGGCCATCATGCCGCCGTCCAGCCGCCGTCCACCATCAGCGCCGACCCCGTGACCATGGCGGACGCGTCGCCCGCCAGAAACAGCACCGCGCCCATCACGTCCTCGACCCGGCCCACGCGGCCCAGCGCGATCTTGCCCAGCACCTGCTCACGGAATGCCGGCGCCGCCAGCCAGTCGTGCGTCATGGGCGTGTCGATGAAGGTGGGGCAGACGGTGTTGACGCGGATGCCGTAGGGCCCGAGTTCCAGCGCCAGCGCCTTGCTCATGCCTTCGAGCGCATGCTTGGTGCTGCAATACACGCTGCGGTTGACGCCGCCCACATGCCCCATCTGCGACGACATCTGCACGATGCTGCCCGGCAGACCGGCTGCTTTCAACCCGCTGGCCACCGCGCGGGCGACGAAAAACGCGGCCTTCACGTTCAACGCCAGCAGCGCATCGACATCGTCTTCGGTGACTTCGTCGAAAGGCTTGGGGCGGTTGGTGCCGGCGTTGTTGACCAACACCTGGAAAGGGCCGTGCGCAGCCACCGCACGCCCCACGGCTGCAGGGTCGGTCACGTCCAGCACCAGGGCGTGCGCCCGGTCGCCGCGTTCGCACAAGGCGGTGGCCGCTGCCTGCACCTCGGCTGCGCTGCGGGCGGCCAGCCACACCTGCGCACCCGCCTCGGCCAGCGCGGCGGCACAGGCCAGGCCCAGGCCGCGCCCGGCGCCCGTCACCAGCGCACGACGGCCATCCAGGCGCAGGCTAGGTGTTCTGGGCAGACCTGGGTTCATGGTCAACGGGGGTCAGTCTTCAGCCGGCACGGGCTGGTACCACGGCAGATCAGGCTGCTGGCCGTATCGCCGCACCCGCAGGTTGGCTTGCTCACCATGGCCCGCAAAGTTCTCCATGTGGCACAAGCGCGAACACACCGCGCCGATGGCCGCACTGGCCTCGTCGGTCAGCACGCGCTGGTAGGTGCAGGTCTTCAAGAACTTGCCCACCCACAAGCCGCCGGTGTAGCGCGCGTTCTTGTTGGTGGGCAGGGTGTGGTTGGTGCCGATGCACTTGTCGCCAAAACTGACGTTGGTGCGCGGACCCAGGAACAAGGCGCCGTAGTTGGTCATGCGCGCCAAGAACCAGTCGGGGTCGCGTGTCATGACCTGCACATGTTCGCTGGCAATGCGATCGGCCTCGGCCAGCATTTCGGCATCGGTGTCGCAGACGATGACTTCGCCATGCTCTGCCCAGGCCTGCCGTGCGATGCCGGCGGTGGGCAGGATGCCCAGTTGGCGCTCGACTTCGGCCATCGTGTCGCGCGCCAGCTTTTCGCTGGTGGTCAGCAGCACGGCGGGTGAGGTGGGGCCGTGCTCGGCCTGGCCCAGCAAGTCCACCGCGCACATTTCGCCGTCCACGCTGTTGTCGGCAATCACCAGGGTTTCGGTCGGCCCGGCAAACAGGTCGATGCCCACACGGCCGTAGAGCTGCCGCTTGGCTTCGGCCACGTACATGTTGCCCGGGCCCACCAGCATGTCCACGGCCTGGATGCTTTGCGTGCCGATGGCCATGGCGGCCACCGCCTGCACACCGCCCAGCACCAATATCTGGTCGGCGCCTGCAAAGTGCATGGCCGCCACGATGGCCGGGTGCGGTGCGCCCTGGTAGGGCGGCGCGGTGGCCACGATGCGCGGCACGCCGGCCACCTTGGCCGTCAGCACGCTCATGTGGGCCGAGGCGATCAACGGGTACTTGCCGCCTGGCACGTAGCAGCCCACCGCGTTGACGGGGATGTGCTTGTGGCCCAGCACCACGCCTGGCAAGGTCTGAACCTCGACATCGCGCATCGAATCGCGCTGAATCTGCGCGAAGCCCCGTACCTGGGTTTGCGCGAAGCGAATGTCCTCGATCTCACGTGCACTGAGTTGCTTGACGGCCGCTTCGATGGCCGCTTGCGACAGCGTGAAATCGGCCGGGTCCCATTGGTCGAACTGGCGCGAGTAGTGCCGCACCGCGTCGTCGCCGCGCGCTTCGATGTCCTTCAGGATGCCCTCAACGGTGCTGCGCACCTTGGCATCAGCATCAGCATGGGCGGCGGCGGACTGGCCGTGTTTGAGATGGCGGATCACGGGAATTTCCTTGTGTCTGACAGGGCTGTGGGCGGTGAAAACGGTCGCAATGCGGAGCAGAGGGTCGTCCGACCATCGGCACTCACCCGGGCCACCTATTCAGCCCCGGGTTGACGATGTAGCGGAGGTCGTCAAGAACATCGAGGCCGGCCTGCTGAAGGATGTGCAGCACATCGATCATCACCCAGTTGTCGATGATCTTGCCGTCGCGGTCGGTGCGGTACCAGTCGGCCACGCGCATCTCGACGCGGCGACCCGAGGGCGGCAAGCCCAGCCATTGCCCTCCCAGGTGCGTGCCATAAAGCGAGGGCCAACCGGCAGTGACCGCAAAGCGGCCATCGCCCAGCCGGATGTAGTGGCCAGGGGCGTCCTCGGGGCCAGCGTGGTCGCGCGCGATGCCTTCGCGGTCGGGGAAAGCCTGGATGAACAGCGCGCCGTGGAAGTCGAGAAAACCGCGCTGCCCGCGGCTGCTGCCAATGCCCGCCGGGCCGTACCACATCATGTTCTTGTGCCAATGCGGACTGTGCTTGCTTCGCGTGCCGGCCAGGTTCTTCAGCTCGTCGCCTTTGGCCAGGCCCAATTGCATTTCGCGCACTGCCGTCAGCGTGGTGGCGCCGAGCTCGGCGTCAACGCTGATGGCAGTGGCACCGCTGTCACACGGCGGGAAGGCCCAGGCCTCGGCCGAGCCCGGCATGCGGCGAAAGGGGTAGTAGCCGGCTTGACGCATGAGGTCGACGATGTCGAGCAGCACGTAGACCTTGATGATGCGGCCTTCGCTGAACACGGCATTGATGCCCAAGCGCAATGTGCACAAGCCGTGTGTGGGCGCGATGCCCAGCCAGGGTGCGGCCAGGTTGCCCATCAACACGCCCCAGGTGCTGACGCACTCGCGGCCTTCGTACTCGCCGCCCAGCATGCAGGCCATGCGGGCTTCCCAGTCGGGAAAGGCCCGACGCAGCGGCGCCCACAGTTGCGCGGCGGCCTCGGCATTGCCTTGCAGGTCGTTGATGGGGTGAAAGACGCGCCAGACAGCGTCGGGGTGGCAATGATCGGCCAGCGTCTGGTCGATGGCCGCACCATCCGATTCAGACAGGCGGTGCAGCAGTTCGGCCAGTTGGCGTTTGTTGGCGGCGTGGTGGTTCATGTGATCAACGAGTGCTGGCTTGAATTCAAGGAGCGGCCGCCACGGATGCAGCGCTTGCGGCCTGACGCTTCTGCGCGTCGATAGCGGCGCGGGTGGCGTCATGCGTGGCGCGGGTGACGTTGAGCATGCCGTAGAAGATGGCCGCTATCAGCCCCGGTATCACCGACAGCACCCAGGCGGCTGCCAGGCCCATCAGCACGGTTTCAGAGACCTGGCCCGGCGTGGCCTTGGCCGGGAAAGCCACGACGGCCAGCACCCAGCCCGCCAGTGCCGTACCCAAGGCCTGGTCGACGCGGGCGAAGAAGGTGCGCGTGGCATACAGCGCGCCTTCCTGGCGCAGGCCGTATTTCAGTTCGTTCTCGTCGGCGATGTCGGCCAGCGCCGAGTAGATCGTCGTCGTCATGATGCTGTAGGGCGCGTGCTGCAACAGCGAAAACGCGATCAGGATGGCCAGCAGGTAGGGTGTCTGTGCCGACAGGATGCCCAGGTAGCCCAGCGCCAGTGGTATCGCTGGGCCCACGCAGTACACGATGAGCGCCAACGTTCCCGTCCAGCGCTTTTCGAACCGGTGGTGCAGCCGGGTGACGACGTAGGAGCCGAACACATAGCCGAACAAGCTGCCGATGGAGAAGAGCGCCAATTGGTCGTTGCGCAGTTGCCAGAAGTAGGTGACTGAGTAGATCCACAGACCGCCGCGAACGCCGGTCATCAACGACAGGAAGAAAAAGCCGACCAACAGCACCAGGTAGTTGCGGTTGCACAGCACGCGCCACATGTCGCGCCCCCATTCACGCGGGCCGAAGCCCGGTGCGGCGTTGGCCGGCTGCACCAGGTACGGAATGCGCCGCTTCGTGACCTGGCTTGAAATGAACAGGCACAACAGCACGATGCAGGCAATGGTGATGGAAAACAGCGGCCAGCGCGAAGGATCGAGCGCGCCATTGGGGAAGGCCTGCGTGGCGCGGAAGAACACGAGAAAACACAACTGCCAACCCACGGTGTCGCCGATCCACAGGAAGAAAGTGTTCACGCTCATGATGCTGGAGCGTTCGAGATAGTCCTCCGACATCTCACCGCCCAGCGCCAGGTGCGGCGTGTGGAACACCGTCATCGCCTGCAGCAGCAGCACGTTCAGGG
>JANOAQ010000446.1:0-2617 GCA_031411195.1 Burkholderiaceae bacterium
GCATCAGCGGCGGAGACGGAGACGGAGACGGAGACGGAGACGGAGACGGAGACGGAGTCGGCGGCAGTGGCAGTGGCAGTGGCAGTGGCAGTGGCAGTGGCAGTGGCTGTGGCAGTGACGGTATGAACGGCTGCTGCGGCAATTGCGGCGGTTGTGCGATGGCTGTCTCGGCCGCCAGGATGGCCAATGCCCGGCCGACGAGATCGCCACCGGCCAGCGGCGGCTCGACGATTGCCCGCTGACCGGGTTGCGCGATCGGCGCTGGCCGACCTGGCACCGCCGCCGCAGCAAGTCCGGACCCGAGCGGCGAAGCGAAGGTCGTTGGCGCCAACCCGGTAACCCTCTGCACGGTCCGATCCCCCGCAAGGCACTTCTCAGCAAAAGTGCTGAAAGGATGGTAACCGAGCGGATGGCGGTCGTGGCGGGGCGGGTGCGGGGTTCGAGCGGCGAACGGCCCCGCACCCTGGGCTCACCGCGGTCTCACAGCGCCATCTCTGCGCCCCGCTGCCGCAGCCACTCCTTGCGTTCGCGGTAGTCCGGCATCACCTTGTCCACTTCGTTCCAGAAAAGATCGGTGTGGTCCCGGTAATGCATGTGGCTCAGCTCGTGAACGACGATGTAGTCGATGATCTTGGCAGGGGCCATCAGGCACTTCCAATGGAAGTTCAGCCCACCGCCGACCAGGCTGCTGGCCCAGCGGTAGCCCAGTTCTTTCACCTGGATCGCCCCTGGCTGCACGCCGACGCGCGGCGCAAAGTGCTGCACCCGCTGCGCCATTCGCACCCTGCCCCGCTCGGTGTAGAAGTCCCTGAAGGCGTCTTGCGCTGAAGCCTTGCCGCCCACATCAACCACGCTGCGCAACAGGCAGAACCGCCCATCCTTCAGCTTCACCGGCTCGTCCTGTTCGGCCACCATCAGCAAGCGGTAGGCGCTGCCCAGGTACAGGAAGCTCTCGCCGTTGACCCACTCCCGCACCACGCGCGTGGAGTTCAGGTCGCGCCACTCAGCCAGGTTTCGATAGATCCACAGGCGCCGGCTGAGCACGGTTTGATCCACCTGCTCGGGCGTCAAACGCGCCGAGGGTCGCACTGTGATGCGGCCATCGCGTTCGATGACGATGTCGGTCGTCTGCCTCGGCGTGCCGGGCAGCAGGCGGTACTCGATGTCCTTGATGTGGCGGATCTGCATGTCAGGCCTTGCCGGGGCCGGCCGCCTTCAGCAACTTGTCGTGCCGGTTCTTGGCCAGCTTCATCACTTCCACGGCCGCCCGCTCCCGCTGCGACAGCAGCGAATCAATCTTCGCGCGAACTATCGTGGTCTTGATTTCGCCCCGCAGCCTCTTCTGCTTGTCGGGGCTCTGCCAGAAGTCGATGCTGCCGATCGTGTCCTGCAGCAGCTCGACGATCTGCTCCATCAGCACCTTGAAGGCCGGCAGATCGGTCGGCGGCACGCCAGCGCTGCCGAAGCCGATCTGGGCGATGTGTTCATAGAAGGTGCTGACCTCGCGGCCAAGACCTTCGACCCCTTGCTTTCGGCCGGCAACCGCCTCGACACGAAACTCAGCAAGCTTCTCGACCAGCAAGTCCCATTCATCGTGGTGCCGCTCGATCAACGCATCCACCTTCTCGGACAGCTTCTTGTAGAAGGCCGGGTCTTCATCGTGGTGCACGGTGCAGTGCTTGCGGATGGCGTGCTCCATCTCGCTGGCCTTGGCCTCGTCGTTGCCACCCGCGTGCTGCTGCAGCCTCTGCAGAAAATCCTCTGCCAGCAGTTCCACCGGTGGCAACTTGGTGTTGATGCCCAGGCTGATGAGGTGCTCGTTGATCAGCGCCTTCACTTTCTCGCCTGCGTCGCCCAGTTGCAGGCTGGCGTCCTTGTATCGTTCCTTGGCCACCTGAAGGATGTAGCCGAAGCGCTTGGCCGGCACACGAAAAGGCCGTGCAGAGGCGTGCGGCAGGATGATGTCCAGGCTCATCAGGAACTTCTTCAGGTACACCTCGAAGTCGGCGCGGTAGCGCTCGTCGCCCAGTGCCTTCACGGCGGCGTGAACGACAGCGGCATCCTGCTGCAGGCCGGGCAGCTCGCCACTCATATGCCCGTTGACGAAGGCCTTGATGCCGGCCACGCCCTTGCCTTCGAAGTGCTGCAGCAGCCGCTGGTAGCGCTCTTCGAGCACCGGCAACTCGGTGGTGATGTTCTTCAGGCCGTCATGCAGCTCCTGCAGCTCGTCGGTCGCCGTGTACAGCGTCAGCGCCTCGGTCAGGTGGTTGGCCAGGCCGATGTAGTCCACCACGTAGCCGCGCTGCTTGCCGCGCTTCACCCGGTTAGTGCGCGCGATGGCCTGCAGCAGGGTGTGCTCCCGCAGCCGCTTGTCGATGTACATCACCTGTTCAATGGGTGCGTCGAAGCCGGTCAGCAACATGTCGCAGACGATCAGGAAGGCGACGCCGGTATTGAGCTTGTCGGGGTCACCCTCACCAAAGCCCGGGTCGAAGCCCTTGCAGAAGTTCTCCACCGCGTTGAGCCTGGCTGCCTGCTTGCGGGCCATGGTGATGTAGGCCGCCTCGTTGGTGCCATCCGACGACACCACCACCACCGCCTTCAGACAGTTGAGCTT
>JANOAQ010000447.1:0-9602 GCA_031411195.1 Burkholderiaceae bacterium
GTGCCGCGTGGGCTTTTTTTCGACATCTGAGCGAAAGCCCCCGACGTGACCGTGACCGATCCCCTCCTGGATGCCCAACGCCGGCGCATGCTGCAGCTGGGCGTGGCAGGCCTGGCCGCGCCCTGGCTGGGTCCGCTGGCCGGCTGTGCACCCGCCGGCTGGCTGGCGCCCGATCCCCCGGCGCGTGTACTGCCACCCTACGCCCCTGAAGGGCCGCTGCCGACCAGCGATGCCGCGCTGCTGGACGATCTGGAGCACCGCACCTTCGACTTTTTTGCCCACACCACGCCGCCCAACGGCCTGGCGCCGGACCGCTGGCCGTCCAGGAGCTTCTGCAGCATCGCTGCTGTGGGCTTTTCACTCAGCGCGCACGTGATCGGCGCCGCCCAGGGCTGGATAGCGCGGGCCGACGCCCTACAGTTGTCGATGAACACGCTGCGCATCTTCCGCTACGCCCCGCAGGGCCCGACAGCTCGTGGCGTGGCCGGGCACCGCGGGTTTTTCTACCATTTCATCGACATGGCCAGCGGCGAGCGCTTCGGCACCTGCGTGCTGTCGACGGTGGACACCGCGCTGCTGCTGGCGGGCGTGCTGCACGTTGCCGAGTTTTTCAGCGGCAACGACGCCGAAGAAGTCGAGATTCGCCGCGCCGCCGAGACGATCAGCGAGCGGGTCGACTGGCGCTGGGCCCAGCACCGCCCGCCGTCCATCAGCCACGGCTGGAGCCCCGAGGGCGGCTTCATCCCCGCCGACTGGAAGGGCTACAACGAGGCCATGCTGGTCTACCTGCTGGCCCTGGGCGCGCCCGGCCGCCGCGCCGTGGACGCCGACGCCTGGGCTGCCTGGACCAGCACCTACGCCCGCAGCTGGACCACCTTCCACGGCCAGACCCACCTGCACTTTGCGCCCCTCTTCGGCCACCAGTACACGCACTGCTGGGTTGATTTTCGCGGCATCCGCGATGCGGCCATGCGCGAACGTGGCTTCGACTACTTTGAAAACAGCCGCCGCGCCGCCCTGGCCCAGCGCGCCTACGCCCAGGCCAACCCGCTGCAGTGGCGAGGCTACGGCGGCGATGTGTGGGGCATCACCGCCTGCGACGGCCCGGCCGATGTGCAGCGGCCCTACCGGGGCGAGCTGCGCCGCTTCATCAGCTATGCCGGGCGCGGGGTGGGCGGGCACGACACCTTCGACGACGGCACCCTGGCCCCCACCGCCGCGCTGGCCAGCCTGCCGTTTGCGCCCGAGATCGTGCTGCCCGCGCTGCGTGCGATGCGCCAGCAGTACGGCAGTGCCATCTACGCCAGGTACGGTTTTGTCGACAGTTTCAACCCCAGCTTCGATTACACCGATGTGAAGCTGCTGCACGGCCGCCTCGTGCCGGGCCTGGGCTGGGTGGACACCGACCACCTGGGCATCGACCAGGGCCCCATCAGCCTGATGGCCGCCAACCACCGGCGCGACGAGGTGTGGCGCATGATGCGAGGCAGTGTCCAGCTGCGGCGCGGCCTGGAGCGCGCGGGCTTTCGCGGCGGCTGGGTCTGACGCCGTGGCCACCGGCGCTGAACTTCGCTCGCGTCCAAACCCGTGCCGCCGACCGCGTTGATGCCCGCTCGCCCCCTGCCCCGCCGCCGCCTGTTGCAAGCCGCTGGCCTGGGCGGCCTGGCTGCGCTGGCCGCACCGGCCCTGGTGGGCTGCGGCCCCAAGAGCGCCGGCCCGCTGCGCTTCTGGGCCATGGGCCGCGAGGGCGAAGTGGTGGGCGAGTTGCTGGCCGACTTTCACCGCGCGCACCCCCACATCACCGTGCGGGTGGACACCCTGCCCTGGAGCGCCGCGCACGAAAAACTGCTCACCGCCTTTGCCGGCGATGCCACGCCCGACGTGGCCCAGCTGGGCAACAGCTGGCTGCCCGAGTTTGCGGCCCTGGGCGCCCTGGCGCCGCTGCACGATTGGGTGGCTGCCACCCCGGCCCTGCAGCCCAGCGACTGGTTCGAAGGCATCTGGCAGACCAACCTGATCGACGGCCAACTGCTGGGCCTGCCTTGGTACGTGGACACCCGCTTGTTGTTCTACCGGCGTGACCTGTTCGTTCGCGCAGGCATCAATCAGCCGCCGGCCACCTGGTCGGGCTGGGTCGCGTCGCTCGATGCCCTTCAGCGCAGCGGCGTGGCCCACCCGCTGCTGCTGCCGCTCAACGAGTTCGAGCCGCTGCTGGCCCTGGCCCTGCAGCAGCCCGACACCCTGTTGCGAGATGGCGGGCGCTGGGGCAACTTCCGCTCTGCCGGCTTTCAGCGTGCGCTGGGCTTTTTTCTCGACCGCTTCGCCAGCGGCCACGCGCCCAGCGTCACCAACAACCAGATTGCCAACCTGTGGCAAGAATTTGGCCGGGGACGCTTTGCCGCCTACATCTCGGGCCCGTGGAATATCGGCGAGCTCGACCGCCGCCTGGGCCCCGCCCGCCGGGCCGACTGGGGCACCGCCCCACTGCCCGCGCCCGATGACGTGTACGCCCGCACGCCCGGGCCTGGTGTGTCCACCGCCGGCGGCGCCAGTCTGGTGGTGTTCAAACGCTCGCGCCGCCAGGCCGATGCCCAGACCCTGCTGGCCTGGCTGGTCCAGCCCGCCGTTCAGCAGCGCTTTCACGCAATGACGGGCAACCTGCCACCGCGCCGCAGCACCTGGCAGCGGGCCGACGCAGCGGGCGTGCGCCTGATCGACGAAGAGCGCACCCGCGCCTTTGCCACCCAGCTCGAGCGCGTGCGCCCGGCACCGGCCGTGCCCGAGTGGGAGCGCATCGCGCAAGAGATGCAGTTGCTGGCCCAACGCGCCGTGGCTGGGCGCCAGGCGCCACTGGCCATGGCCAGCGCGCTGGATGCCCGGGTGGACGACTTTCTCGAAAAACGCCGCTGGATGCTCGACCATCGGGGGCGCGCATGACCGCGCAGCGCAGCCAGCAACGCCCGATGGACCAACTTCCACCGGTGCAACGCCGTAAGGCCCAGCGCCCGCTGGCCCAGCGCCTGGCTGGCTGGAGCTTCGTGGCCCCGGCGCTGGCCGTCATCGGCCTGTTCTTCGTGCTGCCGGTGGCCATCGGCCTGGGCCTGAGCTTCACCGACTTCGACCTGTACGCCTTGGCCGACTGGCGCAACCTGCGCTTTGCCGGGCTCGACAACTATGTGCACGTGCTCAGCCTGCCGCTGTTCTGGCTGGCGCTGAAGAACACGCTCGTCTTCGTGGTGCTGGGCGTACCGCTGTCCATCGCCCTGTCGCTGGGCTGCGCGGTGCTGCTGCAGTCGCCGCTCGCGCGCTTCAAGCCGTTTTTCCGCACGGCCTTGTTCGCGCCGGTGGTCACCACCCTGGTGGCGGTCGCGCTGATCTGGCGTTATCTTTTTCACGTGCGCTACGGCCTGATCAACGCCATGCTGGGTGCGCTGGGCATCGACCCGGTCGATTGGCTGGGCGATCCGCACTGGGCCATGCCGTCCATCGTGGTGCTGGCAGTGTGGAAGAACTTCGGCGCCAACATGATCATCTTCATCGCCGCGCTGCAGGCCATCCCCGACGAGCTGTACGAAGCCGCCCGCCTCGATGGTGCGCGCCGCTGGGCGCAGTTTCGCCACATCACCCTGCCCATGCTCGGCCCCACCCTGCTGATGGTGAGCGTGTTGACGATGTCGGGCTACTTCCAGCTGTTCGCCGAGCCCTATGTGATGACCCAGGGCGGCCCGCTGCAAAGCACGGTGTCGGTGCTCTACCTCATGTACGAAGAAGGCTTTCGCTGGTGGAACCTGGGCCAGGCCTCGGCCGTGGCCTTCGTGCTCTTCGTGCTGATGGTGGTGGCCACCCAGGGCCTGACGCGCCTGGGCCGGCGCGGCGAAGCGGCGGCCTCGGCATGAAGCGGCCCGGCACCTTCAGCCCCGTGTCGTTGTGGGTCAACGGCGCCTTGGCCCTGGCCGCGGTGTTTTCACTGGGCCCGCTGCTGTGGATGTTGAGCGTGTCCTTCATGCAACCGGGTGAATCGAATGCCCTGCCGCCGCCCCTGCTGCCCGCCCGCCCCACGCTGCACAACTACGAGCAGTTGCTGGGCCAGACCGGCATCCTGCGCTACTTTGCCAACAGCCTGATCGTGGCCACCGGTGTCACGCTCACGTCGCTGGCGTTCAACCTGATGGCCGGTTATGCCTTTGCCAAACTGCAGTTCAAGGGCCGCGACCGCATCTTCCAGGCCCTGCTGGCAGCCTTGGTCATCCCTGGGCAGGTCGCGATGATGCCGCTGTTCCTGATGCTCAAGCAGATGGGCCTGGTCAACACCTGGGCCGGGGTCATCCTGCCGGGCATGGCCGGCGTGTTCGGCATCTACCTGGTACGCCAGTACGCCCGCAGCCTGCCCGACGCCCTGCTCGAAGCCGCGCGCATGGATGGCGCGGGTGAGTGGCGCATTTTCTGGCTCATCGTGCTGCCCATGCTCAAGCCGGTGATCGTGACGCTGGCGGTGTTCGGCTTTCTGGGCAGCTGGAACGACTTCATGTGGCCGCTCATCGTGCTGACCGATGCCGACCTGCACACCCTGCCGGTGGCCGTGGCCTCGCTCGCGCGCGAGCATGTGGCCGATGGTGAACTGATGATGGCCGGCGCGGTGGTGACGGTGTTGCCGGTGCTGGTGCTGTTCATCGCGCTGCAAAAACATTACTTGCAGGGCTTGATGGCTGGCAGCGTGAAATGAGCCCCCCCCCGAAGCGCCTTCGGCGCTGTCCACGGCCAGCCGGAGCCTGGCCGGCGCGGCAGGCACCAGCCAGCACGCAGGTGCTGCCCGGTGTCCGGTCTTACCCCCCAGGGGGGCCGCCCCAGTGGCCCGGCAGAGCCGTTTCCACGGCGCGTGCTTGGGTAGGCGCCGCGCTGCTGCTATGGCCGGTGCTGGCCTGCGCGCAAACCCAGCTGATCGACGACTTCCGGGATGCGGCGCGCTGGCAGGCGTCGGCGTCTGACCAGGTGCAGGCGCGGGTGGCGCCGGGTGTGCGGGGTGGCCTGTGCCTGCACTACGACTTCGGCCGTGTCTCGGGCTATGCGGTGGCGCGACGGGCCATCGCGCTGGATCTGCCGGCGCATTACCGCTTCACGCTGCGGCTGCACGGCGCCGGCGCGGCCAATGCCTTCCAGGTGAAGTTCGTCGATGCCAGCGGCGACAACGTGTGGTGGCGCAACCTGCCCGACTACCTGCCGCCCGCACGCGCCACCGACCTGCCCATTCGTCAGCGCCAGATCGAGTTTGCCTGGGGGCCCACCGACGACAAGCTCCTGCGCCGCGCCGCCGCCATCGAGCTGGTGGTGGCCAGCGGCCGGGGCGGTGGCGCCGGGCAGCTGTGCTTCGAGCGGCTGAGCCTGGCCACGCTGGCACCCCCGGCAGCGGCAGCAGCCCCCCTGCTCAGCCATGGCCCGGCGGGCAGCACGCTCGACCTGGGCGCCGTGCGCGAATTTTCAGGCCTGCACTGGCGCTGGGCGCCCGGCCCGGGCGCACACGGCACTGCCATCGTGCAGTCCAGCGACGACGGCAACCGCTGGCGCACCCTGCACCGCCTGCCGCCGGGCTGGCGCCCCACGCAGGCGTTGTGGCTGCCCGATCAAGAGGCGCGCTACGTTCGCATCACCGGCGCCCGCCGTGCGCTGCAGGTGCAGGCGCCGCTGCCCACCGACTGGACCGATCGCAACGCGCCGCTCAAGGCCCTGGCCGCCGCTGCGCCTCGCAGCCACCACCCCCGCGCTCTGCATGGCGAGCAAAACTACTGGACGGTGGTGGGCGTGGACGGCGGCGGTGCGCACAGCGCGCTGTTGTCGGAAGACGGCGCCATCGAGCCACAGCGTGCCGGCCCGTCCATCGAGCCGCTGGTAATCGACGGCCAGGGCCGCGCGCGCGGCTGGGCCGAGGTGCAGGCCGAAGGGCGCAGCGCCACCAGCCTGCGCGAAGGCCACCTGCCGCTGCCCCAGGTGCAGTGGCTGCACCCGGCCTTCGGCCTGCAAATCGAAGCTGGCGCTGAGGGCACGCACGGCCAGGCCCAGCTGATCGCCCGCTACACCCTGCACAACCCCAGCGCGCAGGCGCAGCGGCTATCGTTGGCCTTGCTGCTGCGGCCCTGGCAGGTCAACCCGCCGCAGCAGTTTCTCAACACACCCGGAGGTATGGCCCAGGTGCGGCGTCTGCAGTGGCAAGGCGACTTGCTTCAGGTCAATGGCCGGCCCTGGCTGCGGACGTTGAACCCACCGGCCCAGGTGCGGGCCGCGCCTTTCGATGCGGGTGATGTGCTCGACGGCGCCGCGCCGCGCCTGACGCGGATGACCGACCCGCAGGGCCTGGCCAGCGCCCGGCTCGATTGGCCGATGGATCTGGCCCCCGGCGAGCGTCGCACCATCACCCTGGCGCTGCCGCTGGCTGGCAACCCCACGCCGCCGCGCGATGGGGCCGACGCCGCCGCCCGGCTCGACGCGGTGGCCAGCGCCTGGCGCAGCCGCCTGAACCGCGTGCAGTTCACCCTTCCGCCCGAGGCGCAGCCCCTCCACGACAGCCTGCGCGTGGCGCTGTCGCACATCCTGATGTCGCGCGATGGCCCGGCCCTGCAGCCGGGCACCCGCAGCTATGCCCGCAGCTGGGTGCGCGACGGCGCCATGATGGTGGCCGGCCTGCTGCGCCTGGGCGAGGTGGACGCCGCCCGCGAATTCACCACCTGGTACGCCGGCCACCTGTTTGCCAACGGCAAGGTGCCGTGCTGCGTGGACGCCCGCGGCGCCGACCCGGTGGCCGAGAACGACAGCCACGGCCAGTTCATCTTCAGCGTGGCCGAGCTGTGGCGCCACACCCACGACCGCGCCTTGCTGGCCCGGCTGTGGCCGCAGGTGGATGCCGCTGCCCGCTACATGGAGCATTTGCGCCAGAGCGAGCGCACGCCCGCCAACCGCCAGAGCGGGCGCGAAGCCTTCTGGGGGACCATGCCGGCGTCGATCAGCCACGAAGGCTATTCGGCCAAGCCCATGCACAGCCACTGGGACAACTTCTGGGCCCTGGCCGGCTGGCGCGATGCCGCCACCTTGGCCACTGCACTGGGCCACACGGCCCGCGCCACCGAACTGACGGCCCAGCATGCCGAGTTTCGTCAGGAGCTGGGCCAATCCCTGGCCACCACGCTTGCCCAGCACCGCATCAACCACCTGCCCGGTGCAGCCGAGCTGGGTGATTTCGACCCCACGTCCAGCACGATGATCTTCAGCCCGGCCGGTGCCGAAGACCTGGTGCCGCGCGCCGTGCTCGAGTTCACCTGGCAGCGCTGGTGGGACGAATCGCAACGCCGCATGTCCAGCACCGGCTGGAACGAGTACACGCCCTACGAGCTGCGCTCGGTCTCGGCCCTGCTGCGCCTGGGGCAAACCGACCGCGCCCACGCCATGCTCGATTTTTTCCACGCCGACCAGCGCCCCACCGGCTGGCACCACTGGGCCGAGGTGGTAGACCGCCGGCCACGCCACCCGCGCTTCATCGGCGACATGCCGCATGCCTGGATCTCGTCCGACTACATCCGCTCGGCCCTCGACCTGCTGGCTTATGAACGCGACAGCGACCACGCCCTGGTGCTGGGCGCCGGCGTGCTGCCGGCATGGCTGGCGCGCGGCGCGGTCGGCGTGCAGGGCCTGCGCACGGCGTATGGATCGCTGGGCTACCGCTTGGTGCAAGAGGGTGGCACGCTGGCCCTCACCGTCTCGCCCGGACTGGCCGAGCCCCCCGGCGGGCTGTGGCTGCAGTGGCAGGGCCAACTGCACCGGGTGCCGGCCGATGCCCGCCAGTTGCGGCTGGCCACCACGGCTTTGGCCACCACGGCGTTAGCCACGTCGGCCCTGGCCACCCCACTACTGGCCACCACGGCCCTGCCGCCCGCCAAGCCGATGTCAAACCCTGCCCCCAACGCGATTCCCCGCCCCGGCCAGCAAGTGGCGCAGGCCGCCGAACTGGTGGCCACCTTGCGCGCCCGTCTGCCGTACTGGTTGTATCTGCCGCCCGGCTACGACGCCGAGCCCCAGCGCCGCTGGCCGTTGCTGGTGTTTCTGCACGGCTCGGGCGAACGCGGCAGCGATCTGCAAGCGGTCACGGCCCACGGCCCGCCGGCCCTCGTCGAAGCGCGCGGCCTGCCCTTCATCGTGGTCTCGCCCCAGTCCCCGGCAGGTGGCACCTGGGATCCACACCTGTTGCACGCCCTGCTGGGCCAGTTGCAGACCACCTTGCGCATCGACCCGGCCCGCGTCTCGGCCACCGGCTTGTCGATGGGCGGGCGCGGCGCCTGGGCTTGGGCCATCGAGTACCCCGACGACCTGGCCGCCATCGCCCCGGTGTGCGGTGAGGGCGACGAAGACCGCATGGCCCGCATCGCCCACTTGCCGGTGTGGGCCTTCCACGGCGAGGCCGACACCGTCGTGCCTTTCGACCTGCATCGCCGCGCCATCCAGGCCCTGCGCGACGCCGGCGGCCGGCCCCGATGGACGACCTACCCGGGCGTGGGCCACGATGCCTGGACACCGGCCTATGCCGAGCCTGGCCTGTTCGACTGGCTGGCCGCGCAACGCCGCCGCTGAAAGCCCAACGCCGCCGCTGGCGCACCGCCCTGGCGGACGCCATGGCACCGATCCTGCTGACGCCAACGTCCATGGACCTGACGCCCCGCGAAAAAGACAAGCTGCTGATCTTCACCGCCGCCTTGCTGGCCGAGCGCCGGCAGGCCCGTGGCCTGAAGCTCAATGTGCCCGAAGCCATCGCCCTGATCACCGCCTACATCATGGAAGGCGCACGTGACGGCAAGACCGTGGCCGCGCTGATGAGCGACGGCAAAACCGTGCTCAGCCGGGCCGATGTGATGGACGGCGTGGCCGATTTGATCCCCGAGATCCAGGTCGAAGCCACCTTCCCCGACGGCACCAAATTGGTGACCGTGCACCAACCTATTGCCTGACCCCGCAAAGGCGCACCAACATGAAGCACCTCTTTCTCCTGACGGGCGCAGCCCTGGCCACCCTGGCCCAAGCCCACGAGGGCCATGGCCTGCCCGGCCTGTCGCACTGGCATGCCGGCGATGCGGCGCTGCTGCTGGTGGCCGTGGTGGCCGCTGCAGCGCTCTGGTGGCTGGCCCGTCGCAAGTGACGGGCGCCCAATGATCCCCGGCCAACTGCTGACCGACCCGGGCGAGCACGTCCTGAACTCCGGCCGCCGCACCCTCACCCTGGTGGTGCAGAACACCGGCGACCGGCCCATCCAGGTGGGCTCGCACTACCACTTTGCCGAAACCAACGGCGCGTTGGGTTTCGACCGCGCCGCCGCCCACGGCATGCGGCTGAACATTGCCAGCGGCACCGCCGTGCGCTTCGAGCCCGGCCAGCAACGCACGGTTGAACTGGTCGACTACGCCGGCGCCCGGCAGGTGTGGGGCTTTCGCGGCCTGGTTCAGGGAGGCTTGTGATGGCCACGATTGGACGACGCGCCTACGCCGAGATGTACGGCCCTACCGTAGGCGACCGCCTGCGCCTGGCCGACACCGCCCTCGTCATCGAAGTGGAAGACGACTACACCCTGC
>JANOAQ010000448.1:0-2726 GCA_031411195.1 Burkholderiaceae bacterium
GATGGCGGTGGCCGCGCCGGCCTTGTTGTCGACGACTACCGGCTGGCCCAGCTCTTCACGCAGGCGTTGGGCCAGTTGACGGCCCACCACGTCGCTGGTGCCACCGGGCGGGTAGGGCACCACCAGGCTGATGGGCTTGGCCGGCCAGGCTTCGGCCTGGGCCAGTACGGCGGCTGGGGCGGCCAGCAGGGCGGTGGCCAGCAGCAAGCTGCGGCGGGCAAGGGCGGTGTTTTGCATGGTGGGTTGAGCCATCAAGCGGCCGCGCTGGGCCGGGCCTTCATGCGGGTGATGAAGCCTTGCAGGTTGGCGAGCACCGGGTCCACCGGCTGGCCCACCTGGTTGGCAAATTCGAGAAAGCCGAACAGCAGGAAGTCGGCCATCGTGAGGCGCGTTCCGCAGACGAACTCGCGCCCGGCCATCTGCCCGTCCAGCCAGGCCAGCTTCTCGCGCGCCAGGGTCTTGAGGTCGTCGGCCGCGTGCGGGATGCAGCGGATTCGGCTCTCGAACATCTTCAGCCCCTCGGCAAAGCGAAAGCCATTGCCGATGGGCTCGCAGATGTGCAGGTCGATGCGGCGTGTCCACATGTGCGTCTGGGCGCGTTCTTGCGGCGTGTGGCCAATCAGCGTGGGGCCGCTCGTGGCCGTGTCGTCCAGGTATTCGCAAATGGCGGTGATTTCGGTCAGCACCGTGCCGTCGTCCAATTCGAGCGCCGGCAACTGGCCCAGCGGGTTCTTGGCCAGGTAGGTGGCCTGGCGGTTTTCGCCCCCGCGCAGGTCGATCGTGATGCTGGGCAGGGCGACGCCGCGCTCGGCGGCAAACATGCGCACGATGCGCGGGTTGGGGCCGACGGAGTCGTAGAACTGCATGGTGGGTCCTTGGGGTTTCGATGCAGTCCACCCTAACCGCTGGCGCCTTGCCTTGAAAGCAGGCCTTGCCCGTAGTCGGGCAACGCGCCCGTCAGGGTTCTCCTGCCTGTAAGCGTTGACAGGTGCGCCCCCCTGCCGCCCTTGGCAGACTGGTTTTTACACGGCCAGATGGCGCACCAGGTGCGCTGCAGAGGCCGGTTGAGGGGGAAAGACATGACAACCACAACCGTGGCGCCGATGGCCATGACGGCGCTGCTTCGCGCCTTGTACGCACTGGCCCTGGCCATGGCCACCTGCGTGGCCTTGCCGACCAGGGCCCAGACCCTGACGGTCTATGAAGAGCAGGGCCAGTTGGTGCGCGGCAGCCGCAACATCACGGCCATCGGCCACGACGCGCTGGGCGACCGCATCAACCCCTACACCGGCTCGCTGGAGTTCGTGCAGACCGACTTTGCGCTGCCCGGCAACCACAGCCTGCCCGTTGGCGTGGGCCGGCGCCTGAAGACCGGCAACACCTTCTGGCAAGGCGCGCACTTTGCCGACTGGGAACTGGAGATCCCGCACCTGAAGGGCACCTTCTCCAACGCCGAAGGCTGGACCGTCGACCAATGGGGCGCCAACCGCACCAAGCGGTGTTCGCTGTTCTCCGAACCGGGCGAAGCGCCCACGCAGACCCTTGGCGCCCGCGTCCTGGCCGAGTCGTTCTGGAAGGGCAACTTCCTGGTGGTGCCTGGCGCAGGCGAGCAGGAGATGCTGCTGCGCGCCGGCACCAACCAACTGCAACCCGCCGATGGCCGCAGCTATCCGGTGGTCACCAAGGCCGGCTGGCAGTTTCGCTGCCTGGCCAGCCTGGCCAACGGGCAAGCTGGTGAGGGTTTTGTGGCGCTATCGCCCGATGGCACCCAGTACCAGTTCGACTGGCTGGTGTCGCGGCCCACCAACTCGACCACCTCGGGTGCCGGTGGGGGCAGCGGTGGCCTGGACCTGACCGCGCAACTTCGCCCACGGCCCAACCTGGCATCAGCGCAGCGCACCGGCACCCGGCCACCCGATGCGGTGGGCGTGGGCAACTTCCTGGCGCGCGATGAAGTGCTGCTGCTGCCCACACGCGTGACCGACAGGCTGGGCAACAGCGTGACCTACAGCTACCACCCCACCCGCCACTGGCAACTGCTGGCCATCACTGCCAGCGATGGCCGGGCCGTGAGCTTCGCCTACGACGGCACCAGCCAGCGCATCACCAGTGCCACAGCGGCCGGCCGCACCTGGGCCTATGCCTACAGCGGCAACCCGCTGGTGCTGACCACGGTGACCCAGCCCGATGGCCGGCAGTGGCGCTTCAGCGGCGACTCGCTGCAGGTCAACCCCAGCTACACCACGCCGCCTGCCCACTGTGATTCAACTGGCGTCTTTGCGGCCCAGCCGCTAACCAAGACCTTAATGCACCCCTCGGGCTTGAGCGGCAGCTTCACCCTCACCCAGACGCTGCACGCACGCTCGTTCGTGCCGCCCAGTTGCCCCACGGCCGAAGGCGCCAACGTCAACCGATATCCGGTGTTCTTTGTCAACCGTTCGGTCAGCCAGAAGACGCTGTCCGGGCCGGGCCTGGCGCCGCTGGGCTGGAGCTTCAACTACGGCCCCGCTGCCGGCGGCGTGCTGCCATGCACTGGCTGCAGCGGCACCAAGACCGTGCTTGTAATCGATGCACGCGGCCATGTCACCCGGCATGTGTACGGCAACCGCTGGGGGCAGGACGAAGGCCAGCTTCAGCGCATGGACGAAGGCTGGAGCAGCGCCTCGGGCACCGCGCTGCGCAGCACCACCTACCGCTACCGCGCGGCCAATGCCGGGCCCTATCCG
>JANOAQ010000449.1:0-2571 GCA_031411195.1 Burkholderiaceae bacterium
CAAGCCGCCGCTTGTCGCCGCGCCTACTGCCCGAAGCGGTTGCCGCCGACCGCATTCGATCAACCGTCAGTGCGGATCAAATGCTTCACAGGCTCTGAGGCCGCCAACGCAGCGCCTACTCTTGCGGCTCGGTGCGCTGGCGGTCGCCCGGTCGGCGCTCGTCGGCCAGCAACTGACGGCGCTGGGCCATCAGGTCGCGCAGGCGGGCGTCGATGACCGACGCCTCGATGAAGTCGGTGCCTGCACCCCCCTGACGCGCCACCCGCTGGCCGCCACGCAGCCGATCGATCGCGCCGGGCAAGTTGCCCAGCGCGGCCTGTGATTCGGCGTCAGCGCGCACGGCGCGCAAGGGCTGGCCCTGACGGGTGGCTGTCTGCGACAGCACCTGCCAGGCTGCGGCATCGGTCTTGTGGTTGGCAACCCAGGTCTGAAGCGATTCGGCACTGCGCTTGAGCGTGGCCTCCTGGCCATCGGCCAAGGCCCATTCGGCGCGAAGCAGCAGATCGGGGCGGGCGGTATCCGGCGCGCCGTCGGTGGCCAGCAGCGCCGCCGCTGCGGGCAGATCGGCGCGGGCCAGCGCCAACTCCGTCGACAACCGATCCAGGGCCAGCCTGGCGCCGGCATCGGCCTTCAACGCTGACGTGGCCAGCAACTGGCGCGCTGCGTCAGCGGCTTGCTGCGCGCGGGCGAAGTCGCGCAGGCGATTGGAGGCCATGGCCGCGGCATACAGGCCGCCCAGGCGATCGTGCAGCGACAGTGCATCCATCGTGGCACGGGCATCCAGCGGCTGCAGCTTGCGCAAGGTTTGCACCGAGGTGTCCATCAGCACGCGGGCGCGGGCCTGCATCAGCGCATGCAGCAGTGGTGCCGTTGGCACCGCAATGGCGCCGCCGCTGGCCTGCACGATCTGGCGGGCCTCACCGATGCGGTCGATCGTGAGCGGATGGCTGCGCAGGTATGGGAAGCCGCCGCTGTCATTGAGCCGGCTGGCGTTGTCGAGTTTGTCGAACATGACGGGCATGCCGGCCGGGGCAAAGCCGGCACCCGTCATCAGGGCCAGGCCGGTTCGGTCGGCCTCGCGTTCCATGTCGCGCGAGAAGTTGAGCTGGGCCTGGGCCATGGCCGCCTGGCCGCCCACCACTGCGGCCTGCGCCGCATCGGCATTGGACGTGCGGCTGGCCACCACCAGGCCCAGCAGCATGGCCGCCAGGCCCAGGGTGCTGACGCGTGAATTGGCCGCCATGCTGCGCGCAATGTGCCGCTGGGTGATGTGCGATAACTCGTGCGCCAGCACCGAGGCCAGCTCATCGGGCGCGCTGGTCATGGCGATCAGGCCCAGGTGCACGCCCACATAACCACCGGGCAACGCGAAGGCGTTGATCGAGCGGTCACGAACCAGGAAGATCTCGTACGGAAACAAGCGCTCGGTGTCGGCGCTGATGTCACCCAGGCTGTTCGCGGTGCGCACCAGCGGGGCCCACAGGGTCTGCAGGTACTCCAGCAGCTGCGGGTCGTCCAGGTAGTCTGGGTCGCGCCGGATCTCGCGCATGATCTGCTCGCCGATGCGCTTTTCCTGATTGAGGTTGAACTCGTCCGAGGCCGATTCGCCCAATGCGGGCAGGCGCACGCGTGCGGGCGGCGTGCCCTGGGCCTGCAGCGGTGCCGCAGCGCCCCAGCCCAGGCTGATGGCCAGCAGCGCGCAGCCCAGGCGCTGGTGCAAAGGGCGGGCAAGGCGGGTGGAGCTCAAGGGTGTCAAGTGCGGGCCTCGCAACACGGTCACCTATCATCCCACCGCCTCATTGCCCGCGTGTTTCGCAAGCCACCCCATGACATCGCCGCTCACCCACTTTGATTCGCACGGCCAGGCCCACATGGTGGACGTGGCGGCCAAGTCCGACAGCCACCGCATCGCGCGGGCTGTGGGCACCATCCGCATGCTGCCAGCCACGCTGGCGTTGATCAGCGGGGGCAGCGCCAAAAAGGGCGACGTGATCGGCATTGCGCGCATCGCGGCCATCCAGGCTGCCAAGCGCACGGCCGAGCTGATCCCGCTGTGCCACCCGCTGCCGCTGACGCGCGTGGCGGCGGAGTTTTCGATCGACGAATCCGCCAGTGCGGTGCACATCGCGGTGCAGGCCGAAACGGTGGGCAAGACCGGCGTCGAGATGGAGGCCCTGACCGCCGTGCAGGTGGGCCTGCTGACCATCTACGACATGTGCAAGGCGGCCGACCGAGGCATGGTGATGACCGACGTGCGCCTGGTTGAAAAGCAGGGCGGCAAGTCGGGTCACTGGCGGGCCGACACGTCAGTCGTTGGCCTGTAATCTTGCATGTCCGCAAACTGCTGTTGATCCTCAAGTGAGTGCCCGAATGGGCTGGCCGACAACATCGCCTTTGCTGTGGGTATTTGAAACCGGGATCAACGGCTGAGCAACCGGCGCTCCAGCAGGGGCTGCATGTTGCGGCGGGTGTCGGCGATCAGCAGCACCATCACCTGCTGTCCGATGACGCGGTAGAAGATCCGGTAGGGACGGCTGACCAGTTGCCGGAAATCACGCAGTCCCAGGGCCA
>JANOAQ010000450.1:0-4304 GCA_031411195.1 Burkholderiaceae bacterium
GCGTCATCACCAGGTCGCCAGGCGGGGAGCGATCGACGGTCGTCAGCAGCCAACGGCTGAGCTGCTGCTCGATCGTGTGGTGGCGGTAGCACGCCGCCGTCTGGGCAATCTGCGTGATCACGGCCTGGCTGTAGCGCAGCAACAGGCTGCGGAACGGCCCTTCGGCCTCGAAGGCGTGTACCAGCGCCGCACGCGGCAGCCGGTAACCATGGCCGCTCGACTGCACGACAGCCGAACTGGATGTCGTGTCACCGCCCATGAACAAGGGCATGCCGATCATGCCCTCGCGGCCGACGCTGGTGAACTCGGCCGAGGCGCCGGAAGCGGTGGTGTAGTACAGCGAAACCACGGCGGTGGTGGGAAAGTAGGCGTGGCGCAAGGGCTGGCCGGGCTCGTAGAGCGCCTGCCCCAGCGCCATCGGTACGCGCTCGAGCGTGTCGAACCATTGTTCGAAGCAGGCCGGCGGCATCGCGCTGATCAACTGGTTGAATTGAGGCGTGTGTTGGCGGGCCATGGCCTGGCCGGGTGGGTGGGCGGTCATCACGGTCATGGTCTTCAGTGCCCTGCCGTCACTTCGACGCCGACGCCGCGGTTGCCCTGGAAGCGGCAGGCCTGGTCGAACATCGGCTGGCCGCTGACCCGGAACTGCTGCTGCGAGCCGTCGGGATGCTGGCGGTGGAACAGGTAGTCGATGAACGGCCGGCGCGCCGCGATGTTGGCCAGCAGGGTCTGTCGTTCCTCCGGGTCCCAGCCCTCGTCGGCAGGCGGCACGGGGCTCGGCAGCAGCGTGTCCACGTGCAGGCCGAGCATCTCGGCGACCGGCCCCGACACCTTGGTGAACGCGCCGCTCTCGTCTTGCTCCCAGTACCAGTCGCAGGCCAGCTCGGTCAGGCTGCGGTAGCGGGCTTCGCTCTCGCGCAACTCGGCCGTGCGTTCACGCACCTCCTGTTCAAGTAGCCGGTTCTGGTTTTCGAGCTGGCGGTACAGCAGTCGCACCTCCAGCATGTGGTGGATGCGCGTCTTGACCTCGATCAGATCGAAGGGCTTGCTGATGAAATCCTTGGCGCCGGCCTGAAGCGCACGCAGCTTATGGCCCGGCTGCGCAGTCAGCACGATGACCGGCAGGTAGCCTTGCGCGTCATTGGTCTTCAGCGCCTCCAGCACCGAAAAGCCGTCCATCTCGGGCATTTGCAGGTCGAGCAGGATCAGGTCGTAGGCATGCAGGCGGTGCAGCGCACAAACTGTCGTCGGCTCCATCGTCGACGTGACCCGGGTGTAGCCCGCCTCGCTCAGCAGGCGGGTCATCAACTGCACGTTGGCGGACTGGTCGTCCACGATCAGGATGCTGGCGTCCAGAATCGCTTGCTCGATGTTCATGGGCGGGTGGCCTCGGTGGCTTGCGGTGGGTGTGGTGGGTGCAGTGGCGCGGCAGGCGCAGATTGCGCTGCCGCCAGGGCCAGGTTAAGCGTATGCATGAATTCGTCGATCTTGATCGGTTTGGTCAGGTAGCGGAAGAAACCGGCCTGCAGCCCCTTCTCGATGTCGCGGGGCATCGCATTGGCGCTCAGCGCGATCACCGGGATGTGCGCGGTGGCGGTGTCGGCGGCCAGAATCTTCAGCGCTGTCAGGCCGTTGATGCCCGGCAGGTTGATGTCCATCAGGATCACGTCGGGCATGGCGCTGTGGGCCAGTTCGATGCCGCTGCGACTGTCCTTGGCGCTGAGCAGCCGAAGGTCAGGGCGGCGCGCCAGCAGGCGGGCCACCAGCAGCAGGTTGGCCGGGTTGTCCTCGACACACAGCACCGTGCGCCGCGGCGCACCCACTGCCATGCCAGCCTGCGCGATGGCCGGCAGCGGCACAAATTCAGCCGGCATGTCGACCCCTGCAGTGGCAACCAGCTCGACCCAGAATACGCTGCCCGCGCCGGGCGTGCTTTCGACGCCGATCTCGCCGCCCATCAGTTCGACCAGGTGCTTGCAGACCACCAGGCCGATGCCGGTGCCTTCGATGACGCCGCTCTGCTGGCCCAGCCGGTTGAAGGGCTGGAACAGCCGGGCCAGCTGTTCCGGCGTCAGGCCTTCTCCCTGATCCTGGAAGCTGACCCGGATCCGGTTGCCCGCCGCTGGCGCGCAACGCACCTCGACCGTGCCGCCGACCCGGTTGTACTTGATTGCGTTGGACAGCAGGTTGACGAACAACTGCTTTACCCGGGTGCGGTCGGCCCGCACGAACAACGGACGCTCGGGCGCAATGAAGTCGAGCTGGATGGCGGCCTGGCGTGCCTGGGGCTCGGACATGGCCTGGCAATCGGCCAGCACCTCGTCCAGGGCCATCGGTTCGATCGACATCGACAGCTTGCCCGACTCGATCTGCGACAGGTCGAGGACCTCGTTGATCAACTCCAGCAGGTACCAGCCGGCCTTCAGGATCTGTTCGACGCTGTCCTTTTGCGCCGGTGTGGGCGGCGGTGAGCCCGAGTCGACCAGCTGGGCAAAACCCAGGATCGCATTGAGCGGTGAGCGCAGCTCATGGCTCATGCTGGACAGGAAATCGGACTTCGCCTGGTTGGCACGCGCGGCGATGACCATGGCGCGCTGCAGCTCGACGATGGTCTCCTGCAGGGCCCGGTCCAGTCGATTGCGCTCGGTGACATCGCGGGCCGCCGCGAACACGCCCAGCACGCTGCCCTGCACATCCTTGTAGACCGAGGCGTTGTACAACACGTCGGTGAGGCGGCCGTCTTCGTGCCGGATGGTCAGCGGGTAGTCGGTGACGGACCCCTGGGCGAAAACCTGCAGGTAACCCTCGCGGGCCTTGTCGGGCTCGGTGAAATAGTTGGAGAAGTCAGTGCCGATGAGCGCCTCGCGCGACACGCCGGTGACCTTGATCGAGCCCGCATTGACGTCGGTGATCTTGCCTTCGGGGCTGATGGTGACCAAGGGGTCCAGGCTCGCTTCGATCAGGCTGCGGGCGTACTGCGACGCGGTGCGCAGGCGGTCGTCGGCCTGTTTGCGGGCGGTGTTGTCGCTGCCGATCAGCAGGTAGCCGAGGATCGTGTCGCTGGCATCGCGCAGCACCGTGACCGACACCACCGCTGGCAGGCGGCTGCCGTCCTTGCGCAGATAGGTCAGCTCGTAAATATCCTCGATGCCGCGCGAGGCCTTGAACACCAGGGCCTCGAAGCCCGGCGCAATGGAGGTGCTGAACTCGTTGCTCAGCGCCAGGGCCCGCAGCACCAGCTCGTGCGGGTCGGAGAAATCGGCGGGTGTGATGCGGTTCACCACATCGGCAGCGGCATAGCCCAGCATGCGCTCGGCGCCGACGTTGAAGAGCTGGATCACGCCCTTGTCGTCAGTGGCGATGCTGGAAAAGTTGGCGCTGTTGAGGATGGCGGTTTGCAGCGCGCCGGTCTTCAGCAGGTCGGGCGGCGGCATCACGGCAGGCAAGCAGCCACAGCCGCAACCGCACTTGCGGTGCGGCAGGGGCGTTGGTCGGTACGGTTGTGGGCGGGGGGCATCGAGATGGGTCCGGGATTGGCACGGGCAGTGGCTGGCCAGCCTTGGGCCGGTCGGCCCTGGAGGTGCCGACCGTGCGCTGGCGAACATGCATGTTGGCGGCAAGCGCCGCCTTGTTCCGTTCGGTAACGAACAGACAGACGATGCGGCCGGGGTGACGCTCATGGAGCCGGATCGGCCAGACCCTGCGTGTCCTGTCCCAGCCGAGACACGGCAGCCCGGCAAGCCGATGCCACGATCTTGTCCATGACCGCCACGCTGCTGAACCTGTCCGATGGCCTGATCGTGATCGCCAAACGCGATTGCCCCACCTGCACGCTGGTCGAGCCGCTGCTGCAGCAGTTGGCCGACACCGGCAAGCCGCTGCAGGTGCTGGTGCAGGACGACCCCGGCTACGCCGCCGGGGTGCCTGGGCAGTTTTTCGATGAAACGTTGGAACGCTCGTTCCGGCTCGATGTCGAATTTGTGCCCACGCTGATCCGCATGGCCGGCGGCCAGGAGGTGGCGCGCACCTACGGCTGGCACCGGGGCGATTGGCAGCAGATCACCGGCCTGGCCGGCCTGGGGGACCACCTGCCCGAGCTGCGCGCCGGCTGCGCGTCCAAGACACTCGACCCGGGCACCGCTGAAAGCCTGAAAGTGCGCTTCGGCGCGACCGGCCTGGCCGCCCGCCAGGTGGCGCTGGGGTTGGCCGAAGACCCGATCGAGGCCTGCTACGACCGGGGCTGGAGCGACGGCCTGCCAGTGGTGCCACCCACCGCCGAGCGCGTGCTGCGTTTGCTGGCCGGC
>JANOAQ010000451.1:0-1739 GCA_031411195.1 Burkholderiaceae bacterium
GCAGTTCATGGCGCCCGTCGCTGTGCCGGAAGAACAGGCCTGGGACATGTTGACCGCGGCCATGGGCGTGCAGGGTTTGAGCGTCGGCCACGCTTGGACGGCACCCGCGGGCATGCCGTCGCACGGCGGCGTGTTGGAGTACCTGGCCCGCAATCCGTATGACGCATTGCTGCTGCTCGACCAGCCGGTGCCGGGGATCGCCGCCCTTGGTGTGTTCAACGTTGGCGGCCCGACCATGGTAGCGCTCAACTTCTACCTCTACGGTGACCATGCTGCCGAATCCGCCGCCCGCGAGACTCCGCTTTGGCAAGCATGGATGCAGGAACGCTTTCCGGCGCCGCCCGAAACGGTCCAGCACGCATGAAATGATGCGCCATGCCACTGAGTCCCGAAGACCTGCAACACATTGCCGAGCGCACCCTGGCGCACTACGCGCAGCACGCCCAGAGCTACTGGGAAGGCACGCGCGCCCACGACGTCAGCCAGAACATCGCGGCGCTGCTGCAGCACATGCCCGGGCCACCGCCCTTTGACCTGCTGGACTTCGGCTGCGGGCCCGGGCGCGACCTGCACACCTTCAAGGCAATGGGCCACCGCGCGGTCGGCCTGGAAGGTGCACCCAGCGCGGCGGCACTGGCGCGCGCCCACAGCGGCTGTGAGGTGATCGAGCAGAGCTTCCTGCACCTCGACCTGGGGTCTCAGCGCTACGACGGTGTGTTTGCCAATGCCGTGCTCTTCCATGTGCCCAGCCAAGTGTTGCCGCAGGTGCTGCGACAACTGCAGGCCTGCCTGCGGCCAGGAGGCGTGCTGTTCACTTCCAACCCGCGCGGTGATGGACAGGAGGGCTGGAGAGGCGAGCGCTACGGCGCTTTCCACGACTGGCCGACATGGCGCGCCCTGGTGACGGCCGCCGGTTTCGACGAGTTGGACCACTTCTACCGTCCGGCGGGCCTGCCGCGGGAGCAACAGCCCTGGCTGGCGAGCGTGTGGCGCCGGCGCTGATCCCTGGCGAACGTCGGTGCGGACTCCCTTGAATTTCGCCGGCATTGAAGATGTTCACGGAGTCGCGCAATCGGTGACTTCTCGGTTGTCATCGGCTACTCGATCTCTCGGCCCGCCAGCCGGTCTGCAGCGGTTGCTGCCGGAGATGTCGCCCCTGTGAATGCACGGTCCGGGCCTCGCAGTGGTCGTCCAGGCACCAGTGACATCTCGGAACCAACGGCCGGTTCCAAAGGGGTCGGGACGAGTATTTTCTGATCAACTCGGCGTGAACTTGCCTGCGGCTCAATGAACCCGCAGCACCTCAAACCGCTGTCGAATTGGAGCAACCTGTATCGACACCTCATCACCCTCGCATTTACCCAGTATGGCCCTGCCCAAAGGGGCTTCGCTGCTGATGACATGAACGACCTGAGCGCCGTTGACCAACTTCATGCTGCCACCGTCCGGACCGAGAAAAAGCTGTTGCTGCTTGTCGTCGGAATCGACCAGGCAGACCAGCGCGCCGAGCGCTATACCTTTGCTGGCATCGTAGGGGGTCGGACGGAATAGGCGCCAATTGGCCATCGCCTGGCGGATGGCTTCGGCGCGACGAGCTTGGCCGGTGGCCAGGTAGGAGGCCTCGAGACCCAATGTGTCGTATTTGTTTTCGGCGATGTTTTCTTCGTGAGTCGCCGTTTCATGGGCCGCCCGCACTGCCTGTTCGGCTTGCAGCAGGTCTTCGGCGAGCCGTTCCAGCA
>JANOAQ010000452.1:0-2577 GCA_031411195.1 Burkholderiaceae bacterium
CGGGTCCAGTGCCGAGCAGGGCTCGTCGAGCAGCAGCACCTCGGGCTTGATGGCAATGCCGCGCGCGATGCACAGCCGCTGCTGCTGGCCGCCCGACAGGCCCGAGCCGCTCTGGTCGAGCTTGTCCTTGACCTCGTTCCACAGCGCGGCTTTTTTAAGCGCCCACTCCACCCGCTCGTCCATCTCCACACGCGGCAGGCTCTCGAACAGCTTTACCCCGAAGGCGATGTTGTCGTAGATCGACATCGGAAATGGTGTCGGCTTCTGGAACACCATGCCGATCTTGGCGCGGATCAGGCTCACATCGAGCTTCTTGTTCAGGATGTTGTCGCCGTCCAGCAGAATCTGCCCTTCGGCGCGCTGCTCGGGGTAAAGCTCGAACATGCGGTTGAAGGTGCGCAGCAGCGTGCTCTTGCCGCAACCGGACGGGCCGATGAAGGCCGTCACCTTGTTCTCGGGCAGGTCGAGGTTGATGCTCTTGAGGGCGTGGAAGCCACCGTAGTAGAAGTTGAGGTCGCGCACGGCGATCTTGGCGCGCTCTGCGGGGGCGGTGTTCGCTCGGGTGTCCATGGAGGCTTGTCCGTTTCGGGGTCAGCGCTTGACGCGGAACAGCACCCGCGCGGCGATGTTGAGGGCCAGCACGCCCAGGGTGATGAGAAAGACGCCTGCCCAGGCCAGTTGCTGCCAGTTCTCGTAAGGGCTCATCGCGAACTTGAAGATGGTCACCGGCAGGCTGGCCATGGGTTCACGCAGGTCGCTGGTCCAGAACTGGTTGGACAAGGCGGTGAACAGCAGCGGCGCGGTCTCGCCCGAGATGCGGGCCACCGCCAACAGCACGCCGGTGATGACGCCGGCGCGGGCCGATTTCAACGTGATGGCCGAGATCACCTTCCACTTGGGCGTGCCCAGGGCATAGGCCGCCTCGCGCAGCGCATTGGGGATCAGGCTGAGCATGTTCTGCGTGGTGTTGATGACGACCGGTATCACGATCAGCGCCAGAGCCAGCACACCGGCCCAGCCCGAGAAACTCTTGAAACGTGCCACCACTGCCGAGTAGATGAACAGCCCGATCACGATCGACGGGGCCGACAGCAGGATGTCGTTGATGAAGCGGGTGGTGTGGCCCAGCCAGGTCTTCTGGCCATACTCCGCCAGATACACACCGGCCATCACACCGATGGGCGTGCCCAACATGGTGGCCAGGCCAGCCATCATGATCGAGCCAAAAATCGCATTCGCCAGCCCGCCATCGGACTGGGGAGGCGGCGTCATCTGGGTGAAGACCGACAGCGTCAGGCCCCCCACGCCCAGGCGGAAGGTCTCCCACAAGATCCACAGAAGCCAGAACAGACCGAAGGCCATGGCCACCAGAGCCAGGGTCAGCGCCAGCGCATTCTTGAACTTGCGGCGCTGGTGCATGGCCACACGACCAAGCTGCTGCTGCGCCGTGAAGGCGACGGATGGCGTGCTCATGTCCGTGTTCCTTCACCTTTGCGCAATTGCGACAGCAGCAACTTGGACAAGGTCAGCACCACGAAGGTGATGAAGAACAGCACCAAACCCAGGTAGATCAATGAAGCCTGGTGCAAGCCTTCGCCCGCCTCGGCAAACTCATTGGCCAGCGCCGAGGTGATGCTGTTGGCTGCCTCGAACAACGACAAGGAATTCAACTGGTTGAAGTTGCCAATGACAAAGGTGACCGCCATCGTCTCGCCCAAGGCCCGGCCCAGGCCCAGCATGACGCCACCCACCACGCCAGCCTTGGTGTAGGGCAGCACCACCTTCGACACCACCTCCCAAGTCGTGGCGCCCAGACCGTAGGCTGACTCCTTGAGCATGGGCGGCGTCACGTCGAACACGTCGCGCATCACCGAGGCGATGTACGGGATGATCATGATGGCCAGGATGATGCCGGCCGACAGCAGGCCGATGCCCACCGGTGCGCCCGAAACAAAAGTCTCGAGGACCGGAACACCCTTGAACACCTTTTGAAGCGGCTGCTGCACATAGGTGGCCAGGATGGGGCTGAATACCAGCAAGCCCCACATGCCGTAGACGATGGACGGCACGGCCGCCAGCAACTCGATGGCAATGCCCAGCGGGCGCTTGAGCCAGCCAGGCGACATCTCGGTCAGGAAAATGGCGATGCCAAAGCTCACCGGCACCGCGATCACCAGTGCGATGAGTGATGTCATCAGCGTGCCGTAGATCATCACCAGGCCGCCGAACTTCTCTTTCACCGGATCCCAGTCGCTGGACCACAGGAAGCCCAGGCCGAACTGCTGGATGGCCGGTGCGGCACCTGCCACCAACGACACCAGGATGGCGACCAGCAGACCCAGCGTGAGCCACGCGGCGCCATGGGCCAGCATCGAGAACACCATGTCGGCCCAGGGGGCGACACGGCGGCGCGGCGGCGGTGGCGGGTTGGCGGTCACGGGCCCTTCGCTGGAGTAGGACGTGACTGGAAATGTAGCGGCCACTGGGCCTCCGCGGGTCGGTGTTGGTCAACCGCCGATACGCCTGGCGCATCGGCGACCGCGATGGATCACTTGAAGGCGATGGCCTTGCCGGCGC
>JANOAQ010000453.1:0-8826 GCA_031411195.1 Burkholderiaceae bacterium
CGCGCCACCTCAGCCAGCACCCGGGCGGTTTTGTCATCGCACGCGACGACATCTCGCGCCTGGTGCCGGTTGAAAACGCCGCCATGGACGACCGCACCGTCATCCAGTGGGACAAGGACGATCTGGATGCGCTGGGCCTGATCAAGGTCGACATCCTGGCCCTGGGCATGCTCAGCGCCATCCAGCGGGCGCTGGTGATGGTGGGCAGCAAGCTGGCCTGCCCTGGGAACCCGGCGCCGGGCCGCCCCAAGCCGGGTTCGCTCCCCTCGGGGGACGACGCCGCAGGCGTCAAGGGGCTGCCGTTCACCATGCAGTCGATTCCGCAGGGCGATGGGCCGGTCTACGACATGCTGTGCCTGGGCGACAGCGTGGGCACCTTCCAGGTTGAAAGCCGGGCCCAGATGAGCATGCTGCCGCGCCTGAAGCCGCGCTGCTTCTATGACCTGGTGATCGAGGTGGCCATCGTGCGGCCCGGCCCCATCCAGGGCGGCATGGTGCACCCCTACCTGCGCCGCCGCTCGGGCGAAGAACCGGTCGATTACCCCAACGCCGAGGTGCAGCAGGCGCTGGGCCGCACCCTGGGCGTGCCCATCTTTCAAGAGCAGGTGATGCAGCTGGCCATGCTGGCCGCCGATTTCACCCCCGGTGAAGCCGACCAGCTGCGCCGCGCCATGGCCGCCTGGAAGCGCAAGGGCGGCCTCGGCCCCTTCCACCAGCGCCTGGTGGGTCGCATGGTTGAAAAAGGCTACGACCCGGCCTATGCCGAGCGCATCTTCAAGCAGATCGAAGGCTTTGGTGAATACGGCTTTCCTGAAAGCCATGCCGCCAGCTTTGCGCTGCTGGTCTACGTCAGCGCCTGGCTCAAGCGCCACCACCCCGATGCCTTTCTGGCAGCCCTGCTCAACAGCCAGCCCATGGGCTTTTTCGCACCCGCCCAATTGGTGCGCGATGCGCGCGAGCACGGCGTGCAGGTTCGGCCGGTCGACGTGCTGCACAGCGATTGGCACAGCACGCTGGAAGACCCGACCGCGCCGACCGATGCGGCGGGTGGGGCCGATGGCTTTGGTGGGGCCAGCCAGGGCAGGGCGGTGTTGCCCCTGCACCCGGTGCCGCCGGGTCTGCGCCCGGTTCGCCTGGGGCTGAACCGGCTGATCGGCCTGTCGCAGGCCGATGGCCAGCGCATCGTGGCGGCCCGGGCAGCGCTGGCGTCGGGCCAGCGTTTTGCCAGCGTCGAAGACCTGGCCCGCCGCGCCCAGCTCGATGCCCATGCCCTGCAGCTGCTGGCCCAGGGCGACGCGCTGCGTCCGTTGGTCGACCACCGCCACCAGGCCGCCTGGGCGGTGCGTGGCATCGATACCCGCGCCACGCCCCTGCTGCGCGCCACCCGCACGCACGAGGCACCGGCCGATCTGCGGGCGCCGGCGGCCGGCCAGGCCCTGCTGGCCGATTACCGCAGAACCGGTCTGTCGCTCTCGGCCCATCCGCTGGCCTTGCTGCGCAGCGAGCTCAACGCCTTCCGCGTGCAGCCGGCGGCGGTGCTGGCGCTGTGCCGCAACGGCCAGCTGGCCCGGGCCTCGGGCCTGGTCACCCACCGCCAGCGGCCCGAAACCGCCAAGGGCGTCGTCTTCGTCACGCTCGAAGACGACACCGGCGCCGTCAACGTCATCGTCTGGCCGACGGTGGCCCAGGCCCAGCGCACGCCCCTGCTGGCGGCCACCTTGCTCACCGTCTACGGCGTGTGGCAACGCGAAGGCGAGGTGCGCCACCTCATCGCCCAGCGGCTGGTCGACCACTCTGCCCTGCTGCATGGCCTGGTCAGCAAGAGCCGTGATTTCCATTGACCGACACGGGCCCGCCCCGCTGCCTGAAAATACCCGCATGCGCACCGCCTTCAACCTGACCCCGCCCCTGCCCGACACCCTGCATTGGCTGCCCGACAGCGGCCGGCCCGAGCAACTGATGATCCTGCTGCACGGCTGGGGAGCCACCCCCGCCGACATGGCGCCGCTGGCCGGCGTGCTGCGCGGCGCCTTTGCGCAGGCGGCCGTGCTGGCGCCGCAGGGTTTCGATGCAGTCGATACCGGCCTGGCCGGGCGCCAGTGGTTTTCTCTGGCCGGCATCACCGAGGCCAGCCGCCCCGCCCGCGTGGCCGCCGTGCTGCCGCGCCTGGCCGATTGGGTGCGCGCCGCGCAGGCCGCCACCGGCGTTGGCCCGCAGGCCACGGCCCTGTTCGGCTTCTCGCAGGGCGCCATCCTGGCGCTCGAGCTGGTGCAACTGCACGATGGGCTGGCCGGCCGGGTGCTCAGCTTTGCGGGCCGCTACGCTGGTTTGCCGGACCACGCGCCTCAGCGCACCACGCTGCACTTCTTCCATGGCGAAACCGACACGGTCATCCCCGCAGCGCAATCGCGCCTGGCCATCGACCGCCTGTCCGGCTTGAACGGTGATGCCACCGTCGACCTGGCCGAAGGCATCGGCCATGAGCTGCCACCCGAGCTGGTGCAGTGCGCCCTGCACCGGCTGCGCAGCCACATCCCGCACCGTACCTGGGCGGCGGCCATGGGCTCGGTGCCGGGCCTGGCCGATCGTGCGGGTGGCCCCGGCGCCGCTGCGCTGGACGATTGAGGGGCGCTGCGCATGCTGTTTCTGCTGTCCCCCGCCAAGACGCTGGACTACGCACGCCCGCTGCCGCGCGGCGTGCGCCAACGCGCCACCCAGCCCTTGTTTCTGCCCCAGGCCGCCACGCTGATCGACAGCCTGCGTGCGCTGGCGCCGGCCCAGGTGGCCGGTCTGATGGAGCTGTCCGACGAACTGTCCGCCCTCAACGTGGCCCGTTATGCCGCCTGGCAACCCCAGCACGACGACACCAACAGCCGCCCGGCGGTGCATGCCTTCAATGGCGATGTGTACGAGGGCCTGGACGCCCGCAGCCTGAAGGGCCCCGATCTGGCCTGGGCGCAAGAGCACGTCGTCATCCTCTCGGGCCTGTACGGTGCGCTGCGCCCGCTCGATCGCCTGCAGCCCTACCGCCTGGAGATGGGTACGCGCCATGCCAACCCGGGCGGCGCCCACCTGTACGCCTTCTGGGGCGATACCGTGGCCACCTACCTCAACCAACGCACGGTCGAAGACCGCCACCCGGTCATCGTCAACCTGGCCTCGCAAGAGTACTTTCGTGTGGCTGACCGGCCCGCACTGGCCGCCCGCGTGGTCGAGTGCGTGTTCGAAGATTGGAAGGGCGGGCAGTACAAGGTCATCAGCTTCTTTGCCAAGCGCGCGCGGGGGCTGATGGCCCGGTGGGCCATCGTGCACCGGGCGCGCAGCGTCAGGGCCCTGCGGGCCTTTGACGCCGACGGCTATGCCCACGATGCAGCGGCCTCGTCGGCCGATCGGCTGGTGTTCCGTCGCCGCCTGGTCGATTGACCGGGTTCACCACCCCTTGGCAGCGCCGGTGGGCCCGGCAAAATGCCGTGCCATGACCGCCTCGCAAACTGGGACGCAAAGCGTCACACCCGCCCTGCGCCAATGGATCGTCGAGCAAGCGCAGGCCGGCTGCCGCCCTGAAGACGTGCTCGCTTCCATGCGCGCCAGTGGCTGGGACGAAACCACCGCCCTGGGCGCCCTGGGCCAGGCCCTCGAAGAATTTCTCGGTGCCCAGAAGACTGCCCAGGCCCAGGCGCTGCCCGCGCAGGTGCACGTTCCCGAGCCCACCCTGGCCGGATCACCCAGCACCCTGTGGGCGCATGACCGCGAAGTGCGGGTGCTGATGACCATGCACAACCCGCGCGTGGTGGTGTTTGGCGGCCTGCTCAGCGACGTTGAATGCGACGATCTGGTGGCCGCTGCCGCACCACGCATGGTGCGGTCGGAAACCGTCATCAACGAGACCGGCGGCAACGAGGTGAATACCGCGCGCACCAGCGACGGCATGTTCTTCGGCCGCGGTGAACTGCCGTTGTGCGAGCGCATCGAGGCCCGCATCGCTGCCTTGCTCAACTGGCCGGTGGTCAACGGCGAAGGCCTGCAGGTGCTGCACTACCGCCCGGGCGCCGAATACAAGCCGCACAACGATTACTTTGATCCGGCGCAACCAGGCATGGCGGCCGTGTTGCGCCGCGGCGGCCAACGGGTGGCCACGCTGGTGATGTACCTGAACATGCCCGAGCAGGGCGGCGGCACGGTGTTTCCGGATGTGTCACTTGAAGTGGCTCCCATCAAGGGCAATGCGGTGTTTTTCAGCTACGACCGGCCGCACGCGGTCACGCGCACCTTGCACGGCGGTGCGCCGGTGATCGCGGGCGACAAATGGGTGGCCACCAAATGGCTGCGCGAGGGCGAGTTCGTCTGAAAGGCCGGCATGGCGTCAACCCCTGGCAAGCCAGGCGCGTTGTGCATAGCGGGCGCCCTGCCCAACCATAAGGAATAAACACCATGAAGCACCTCATCGCCGCCATCGTCGCCGCCACCTTCAGCCTGGGCGCCCTGGCCCAAACCGCCGCCCCGGCCCAGCCGGCGGCCCCCGCCGTCGCTGCCGCCCCGGCCGCCGCCGCTGCCGACAAAAAGCCCGCCAAGGCCGTCAAGCACACCAAGAAGGCCAAGAAGGGCAAGAAGGCTGCCAAGGCCAACTGATCTTTGCGGCTTGCGCGCGGCGCGGCCGCACTGAAAACCCGGCTTCGGCCGGGTTTTTTCATGCGCGCGCGGTTCGTGGGCCTGCTGGCCAGGGAAGCCTGATCTGCATCGTTGTCCAACAAGGCGCACCGCAGCGCCTGCCGCCTTCAGCGTGCACTCTGCTTCTGGTATTCGAAGAACTTTTCGCCACCAAAGGCCACGGTGCCAATCAGCACCACAGCGCCGACCATCAGCGCGGCAACCACGCCCAGCACAGCCCCCCACCTGGTGGCGCGCAGTGGCTGGCGGTAGCGCTCGGCCCACCGGTCATCCGGCGTGAGGCCTATGACGATGGCCGCCAGCATGCCGGCCGACAAGGTCAGCCCCAGCAGGGGGATCAGCAGCCAGGCGGCGTGGTCGTCCACACCCAGCTTGTACATGCGCAGTGCACCGGCAATGCCCAGCAGGGTGGGCAAGGGGTGCAGCCAGCCGGCCAGGTCACGCCAGCCCTTCAGGTAAAAACGGTGCGCACCCAGGCTGCCCAGAAGCAGGGCCAGCCAAGTGGCCAGGGTCTTCGATTTGACGTGCATGGTCGGTTGTCGTGGTCAATCCTGGCCCGGGGTAGAGGCCCCGGTGCCCAGGCTGCGTTGCATCAGCACGACGTCCAGCCAGCGGTCGAACTTCCAGCCCGAGGCCTTGAGCACGCCGGTGTGCTCGAAGCCCAGCGCCGCGTGCACGCCAATCGAGCCGATATTGGCCGCGTCGCCGATCACCGCCAGCATCTGGCGCGCACCGGCGGCCTCGCAGCGGCCCACCAATTCGGCCAGCAGCACCCGGCCCACACCTTGCCCACGGGCGTCGGGATGCAGGTAGATCGAATCTTCCAGGCAGAAGCGGTAGGCCTTGCGCGGGCGGAAGTGGTTGGCATAGGCATAGCCCAGCACATGCCCGGCGCGCTCCGCTACCAGCCAGGGCAGGCCCTTGCCGAGCACATCGTCACGGCGGCGGGCCATCTCGGCCTGGTCGGGGGCTTCCAGTTCGAAGGTGCCGGTGCCATGCAGCACGGCCTCGCTGTAGATGGCGGTGATGGCGGGCAGATCAGCGGGGTTGCTGGGGCGAATGCGAAGGGCGGGCATGGGTTGGCGGGCGACGCTGAAAGAGGCTGGAGGCGATTTGGCAGCGCCAGGCCGCCAAACATTGGCTTACGCAGTTTATAATGCTGGGTTTTCGGCGACGGTTGGCCCTTTGGCGGGCTGGCGTATCTACGGCGCTGAACTGTGCTGCCCCTGTGGCGCCAAGCCAATTCAACATTGGCAGCCCTGCAGGTGGTGAACTGATGGATCGGCCTCGAGTGTCTCCTTGGCTGGCCTGTCGCCCACGATTTTTTCGAGAGATCAACATGGTCGTTATTCGACTGGCCCGCGGTGGCGCCAAGAAGCGCCCGTTCTACAACATCGTGGTGGCCGATTCGCGTGAACGTCGCGATGGCCGCTACCTCGAGCGCCTGGGGTTCTACAACCCCATGGCCGCAGGTGCTGAACAGCCCCTGCGCGTAGCGCTCGACCGCCTGACCTACTGGACCGGCGTTGGCGCGCAGATGTCGCCCACCGTCAAGCGTCTGGTGGTGCAGGCGGCCAAGGCCCAGGTGGCTCCGGCCACCCCGGTCGCTGCCTGAAGCACTGAACCACCGCGCGTTGCCCGCAGCCATGACGCTGGCCGCGCCCGGTGATTTGAACGACCTGGCCTTTCCCGACGATGCCGTCGAGGTGGGCAAGGTCATCGGGGCCTGGGGATTGAAGGGCGGCATCCGCGTGGTGCCGTTCAGCAAACTCCCCCAGGCCCTGTTTACATCGCGCCGCTGGTTCATCCGGCCGCCTGAAGCCAGCGCCACGTTGCTGGCCGCCAAGATTCTTGCCACCGCCTATCCGCCCGTGCTGCACGTCACGCACAGCAAGGCGCAGGGCGACGCTGTGGTCGCCACCGCGCAAGAGCTGCCCGACCGCAATGCGGCCGAGGCCATGAAGGGCGCACGCATCTACATCGCGCGCTCGAGCTTTCCCACTGCCGGCGACGGCGAGTATTACTGGATCGACCTGATCGGCCTGGACGTGCTCAACCGCCAGGGCGAGGCACTGGGCGCTGTGATCGACCTGATCGATACCGGCCCGCACAGCGTGCTGCGCCTGCGCCGCCCGGATGCCGTTGAAGGCGCGCCACTGGATGCCAGCGAGCGGCTGATTCCCTTTGTCGGCGCCTTCATCGACGACGTCAACCTGGTCGAGCGCCGCATCACGGTCGACTGGGGCCTCGACTACTGAGCCCAGCGGGCGCGCCCGTTTGCGCCCCGGCCCGCGCCCATGCGCTTCGACGTCATCACCCTGTTTCCAGAGCTGTTTGCGCCGCACCTGACGCAGGGCATCACGCGCCGCGCCTTCGAATCGGGCCAGGTCGATGTGCGCCTGTGGCCGCTGCGCGACTTTGCGCCCGACACCTACCGCCGCGTGGACGACCGCCCCTTCGGCGGCGGCCCCGGCATGGTGATGCTGGCCGAGCCGCTGGAGCGTGCCCTGGCCGCCGTGCAGGCCGGTCGCGCCGGGGCCGATGCGCCTGTCGCGCCGGTGGTGCACTTCACCCCCACCGGCGTGCCCATCACCCAGGCCCTGGTGCGCCAGATGGCCGACGGCCCCGGCGCCGTGCTGCTGTGCGGGCGCTACGAGGGCATCGACCAGCGCGTGATCGACCGCCATGTCACGCTCGAACTCAGCCTGGGCGACTTCGTGCTGTCGGGCGGTGAACTGCCCGCGCTGGCCCTGCTCGACGCCATCGCCCGCTTGCAGCCGGGCGTGCTCACGACCCAATCGCACGAGCAGGACAGCTTTTCGGCCGACGGCCTGCTCGATTGCCCGCACTACAGCCGGCCCGAACTGCTGGCCACGGCCGACGGCGCATTGCCCGTGCCATCCGTGTTGCTGAGCGGCCACCATGCGCAGATCGAGCGCTGGCGGCGCGACCAGTCGCTGGCCCTCACCCTGCAGCGCCGGCCCGAGTTGATCGCCGCCGCGCGCGCCGCCGGCAGGCTGTCCAAGGCCGACGAGTCGACGCTGCATGCGCTGGCGGCCAAGAGCGCGCTATAATCGTGGGTTTTACGATCCTCTACCGGGCAATGTATACCGACGGCGGCACCATTGGGGTGCTGCACAGTGTGCCGGCAATGATCGCCAGGAGAAACCAGTGGACCTGATCCGCACCCTCGAACAGGAAGAGATCACTCGCCTGAACAAGACCATCCCGGTCTTCGCCCCCGGCGACACCGTGATCGTCAGCGTGAATGTCGTGGAAGGCACCCGCAAGCGGGTGCAGGCCTACGAAGGCGTCGTGATCGCCAAACGCAACCGTGGGCTCAACAGCAGCTTCATCGTGCGCAAGATCTCCAGCGGTGAAGGCGTCGAGCGCACCTTCCAGCTGTACAGCCCGCTGATTTCGGGCATCGAAGTCAAGCGCCGTGGCGATGTGCGCCGCGCCAAGCTGTACTACCTGCGCGAGCGCTCGGGCAAGAGCGCGCGCATCAAAGAGAAGCTCTCCTGAGATTCTCAAGACCGTCGAAAGCCGCCTGAGGGCGGCTTTTTCAATTCCAAGGCCACAATCCTTCAACACCACAATCTGTCGATGACCGCCCCTTCGGCCCGTCCCCCCGTGCGCCCTCCGGTGCGCCCTCCGGTGCGCATCACCGACCCGCAAGCCGTGCCGGTGGCGGGGGTCGATGACCACCTGCCGCCGGTGCCGCACGACCGGCTGCAGCCGCCCGCCCTGCGCCAGCGCTTTGCCCTGCCGCCGGTCTGGGTGCCCGAGATCCCCGGCGACGGTGCGCGCTTCAATCCCCATGGCAGCACCGCCGCAGCGGCAGTGCTGGTGCCGCTGGTCGTGCGCGCTGGCGGCCTGCAGGTGCTGCTCACGCGCCGCACCGAGCACCTGCGCTCACATGCCGGGCAGATCAGCTTTCCCGGTGGCAAGACCGAGGCGCACGATGCCGATGCCGTGGCCACAGCGCTGCGCGAAACCGAAGAAGAGGTGGGCCTGGCCCGCCGCCACGTCGAGGTGCTGGGCCAGCTTCCGGCCTACACCACCGTCACCGGTTTTGTGGTGACGCCGGTGGTGGCGCTGGTTCAACCGCATTTCGATCTGGTCATCGACACCGGTGAAGTGGCCGAGGCGTTTGAG
>JANOAQ010000454.1:0-2794 GCA_031411195.1 Burkholderiaceae bacterium
ACCGACCGCCTGTTCTCCTTCACCCTGACCCGCGGCCCCAGCCTGCGCTTCAAGAACGGCCACTTCACGATGATCGGCCTGCGGGTGAATGGCAAGCCGCTGCTGCGCGCCTACAGCGTGGTCAGCGCCAACTACGAAGAGACGCTCGAGTTCCTCAGCATCAAGGTGCAGGATGGCCCGCTGACCAGCCGGCTGCAGCACATCCAGGTGGGCGACAGCGTGATCGTGGGCAACAAGCCCACCGGCACCCTGCTGATCGACTACCTGCTGCCGGCCAAGCGCCTGTACCTGATGGGCAGCGGCACCGGCCTGGCGCCCTTTCTGAGCATCATCCGCGACCCGGAAACCTACGAGAAGTTCGAAGAAGTGGTGCTGGTGCACGGCGTGCGCGAGGTCAATGAACTGGCCTACCACGACTACATCACCCAAGACCTGCCCCGGCACGAGTTCCTGGGCGAGATGGTCAGCCGGCAACTGCGTTACTACCCCACCGTCACGCGCGAGGCCTTCCGAAATACCGGCCGCATCACCAACCTGCTCGATTCGGGCAAGCTCTTCCGCGACCTGGGCGTGCCCAACATCAACCCGGCGGAAGACCGCGTGATGATCTGCGGCAGTCCGGCGCTGCTGAAAGACCTGAAGGGCCTGCTTGAAGTGCGTGGCTTCAAGGAAGGCAATACCAGCACGCCAGGCGAATTCGTCATCGAACGCGCCTTCGTCGAACAGTAAGCCGCTGCGGCCACGCAAGCATGGCCACCGCCACTCGCAAGACAGTCCGCAAGACCGTTGCCAAGCCAGCATCGCGTGCGGCGGGCACCCGGGCGCCGGGTGTGCGCGAGCTGGCCGCCCAGGCCACGCGTGAGGCCATCCTGCGTGCCGCCACCAAGGTGTTTGCCCGCCACGGCTTTGCCGGTGGCCGCATCGAGCAGATCAGCAAGGCTGCCAAGTCGTATGACCGGATGATCTACTACTACTTCGGTAGCAAGGAAGGTCTGTTCATCGCCGTCATCGAAGACACCTACCGCCGCTTCAACGAGGCCGAACAGGCGCTGGCGCTCGATGTCACGCAGCCCCTGGCCGCGCTGGATGCGGTGATCCGCTTCGTCTGGGGCTACTACCAGAAGAACCCCGAATTCATCACCCTGCTCAACAGCGAGAACCTGCTGCGCGGCAAGCACATCGGCAAGAGCGCGAAGGCGCGCGAATACTCGTCGCCGGCCATCGCCATCACCGACACCGTGCTGCAGGCCGGCGTGGCACAAGGCCTGTTTCGCCCTGAGTTGAGCGCCCGTGACGTCTACCTGATGATCGCGTCGATGGCCTATTTCTATCTGAGCAACCGCTTCACGCTCTCGTCTTTTTTGGGCGAAAACCTCGAAGCGCCCCAGGCCCTGGCGCACTGGGAAGCCTTTGTCATCGACGCGGTGCGGCGCACCGTGTGCCGGGCACCGCCAGGCGCGTCAAACCCGGCTTGAGTGCACCCGCCACTTCATGTAGCCTGCACTGAACCAAACTCAGGAGCAAGGCCCATGGCAGACGTGGCAGCAGGTGGCAAATCGGGCAAGGTGGTGATCCGCAATATCGGCTTGCTGCTTTCGGGCGACCTCGAACAACCCATCCTCGAAGCCGACACCATCGTGGTGGTCGACGGCATCATCACCCAGGTGGGCCGCGAGAAGGATTGCGACACCGGCCAGCCCGATACGCTGGTCGACGCCCGCCAGACCTGCGTGGCCCCCGGCCTGATCGACAGCCACGTGCACCCGGTCTTCGGCGACTGGACACCCCGGCAAAACCAGCTGGGCTGGATCGAAAGCACGATGAACGGCGGTGTCACCACCATGGTGTCGGCCGGTGAAGTGCACTTGCCGGGCCGCCCCAAGGACATCGTCGGCCTCAAGGCCCTGGCCATCACAGCCCAGCGCGCGTTCGACAACTTCCGCCCCGGCGGTGTGAAGGTGCTGGCCGGTGCGCCCATCATCGAGAAGGGCATGGTCGAGAGCGACTTTGCCGAGTTGGCTGCGGCCGGTGTGTCGCTGCTGGGTGAGGTGGGGCTGGGCACGGTCAAGGCCGGCTACGAGGCGAAAGCCATGGTCGCCTGGGCCCGCAAGCACGGCATTCAAAGCACCATCCACACCGGCGGGCCCAGCATCCCCGGCTCGGGCCTGATCGACAAGGACGTGGTGCTCGAAGCCGACGCCGACGTCATCGGCCACATCAACGGCGGCCACACCAGCCTGCCCGAGCGCGATGTGTGCGACCTGTGCGAGAAAAGCCCGCGCGCCATCGAGATCGTGCACAACGGCAACGAAAAGGTGGCCATCGCCGCCGCCCAGGCCGCGATGCAGCTGAAGTGCCCGCACCGCGTCATCCTGGGCACCGACGGCCCGGCCGGATCGGGCGTGCAGCCGCTGGGCATGCTGCGCCTGATCTCGCTGCTGTCGGCCATGGGCAACATCCCGGCCGAGTTGGTGTTCTGCTTTGCCACCGGCAACACCGCACGCCTGCGTCGCCTGAACTGCGGCCTGATCGAGCCCGGCCGCGACGCCGATTTCGTCTTCATGGACCGCGCCCAGCACACCGCCGGCCGCACCCTGCTTCAAAGCGTGCAACTGGGCGACATCCCCGGCGTGGGCATGGTGATGATCGACGGCATCGTGCGCTGCGGCCGCAGCCGCAACACCCCGCCAGCGACCGAGATCCCGGTCGTGCTCTGAACGGCTGTCATTGCGGGCTCGATCCGCAATCCATCTTGCCCCGCAACCATGGATGCCGGATCGAGATGCTATGGATG
>JANOAQ010000455.1:0-9555 GCA_031411195.1 Burkholderiaceae bacterium
GGCCTGGCCCTGCTGGCCGCCGGTGGCATCGCCCGCCGCAAGGTCGCTGCCTGATCCACTGATCGGCGCTCCCTTCAAAACCCCGCCCGGGTCAGCCCGGGCGGGGTTTTTTCATGGCGGCAAGCCAAGACAGTGGCAGAACACGCGCTTCTGGCCAGTTGCGCCAGGCTCGCGGTAAACCCTGCCTGGGCCTGGCCCGATAATTGCGCAGCCCGTTGCCGGGCCAGACCAGCGCGCGCGTGGCAGCGCCCGCCTCAAAAGGACGACCTGTGCAGATTTCCCGTCTCTCGACCCTGACGCTGGCGGTCACGCTGGCACTCCTGGCCACAGCCTGCGGAAAGCGCGAGGCCGATCCGGAGAAGCGGACCAAGGTGCAGGAGCGCCAGGGCGTGGAAGGCGGCATGAGCGCCGCCCGGTTGAAGCTCAAGACGGCCGTGCAGCAACAGCCCCGCTCGGGTGAGGCGCGCTACAACCTGGGCGCGCTGCTGTTGGCTGAGGGCGACCACAAGGCTGCCGTGATCGAGTTGAAGCGGGCATTGGAGCTCTACCACCCGGACACCGTCACCCTGCCCACCTTGGCCGAAGCCATGGTGCAAAGCGGGCAGTTCAAGGCGCTGGTCGACGGTTATGCCAACTCGCGCCTGGGTGATCCGGTCGCGCAGGCCAAGCTGCTGTCCTGGGTCGCGCAAGCCCAGGCGGCCCAAGGCGACATCGAAGGCGCGGGCAGATCGATCCGCCTGGCGCTGGAGTCCGACCCGAAGTCGATCGCCGCCTTGCTGGTCAAGGCCCGCCTGGCGGGTTTGCGCCGAGACATTGCCGGCGGCATAACCACCATCGACGAACTGTTGGCGATCGACCCCAAATCAGACACCGCCTGGGTGCTCAAGGGAGAACTGCTGCAGGGCAGACCCGACAGCGCCAAGGCCGCCATGCAGGCCTACGAGCAAGCCTTGCAGATCCGCCCGAACCAGGTCTATGCCCTGTCGGCCATGATCGCGCTGCTGGTATCCCAGGGCGATGCCGAGAACGCGAAGGCCCGTCTGGCCACGCTCAAGAAGGTGGCGCCAAACCAGGCCAACACGGTCTATGTCGAAGCGCATGTGGCGTTTTCACAGAGCGACCATGCCAAGGCACGCGAGCTGTTCCAGTCACTGCTGCGGGTGCTGCCGGAAAACGTCAACGTGCTGCTGTCAGCCGGCGAAAACGAACTACGGCTGGATTCGGCCGTGCAGGCCGAGTCCTTGTTTGCCAAGGCCTCAGCACTGGCGCCGGGCAATCCCCTGGCGCGCCGCCTGCTGGCACAGGCCCAGCTCAAATTGGGGCAGGCCGCCAAGGCCCTGGTTACCCTGGCACCGCTGGTCGACGCGCCAGATGCGGGCGCCGATGCCCTGGCACTGGCGGCCCGCGCACGGTTGCTCAATGGTGAAGCCAAGGCTGCCGACGAGTTGTACGGCCGCCTGGCAAAACTCAAACCCACCGACCCGCAACTGCGCACCGACATCGCCACGGCCAGTTTCGGCAGGCAAGACGACAAGGTGGTGCTGAGCGAACTGCGCCAGATCTCTGACGAAGACCGCGGCATCTCGGCCGACATGGCCATCATCAGCGCCCATCAACGCCGGGCGCAGTACGACCAGGCCCTGGAGGCTGTCAATGCCCTGGGTCGAAAGCGCCCGATTGATCCGATGGTGCCGCACCTGCGTGGTCAGTTGCTGGCCTTGAAGAAGGACATCGCCGGCGCCCGTCAAAACTTCGAGCAGGCGGTTCGCACCACGCCCACCTACTTTCCGTCGGTGGCTGCGCTGGCCGCGCTGGACATGCAGGACAAGCAGCCCGCCAATGCCCGCAAACGATTCAACGACCTGTTGAAACTGCAGCCCAAGAATGCGATGGCCCTGCTGGCCCTGGCCGAAGTCTCCGCCAAGGAAGGCGCGCCGCGTGCAGACATCCTGCGCGAACTGACGGCAGCGGCCAAGCTGGCGCCGACAGAGGTGAGCATCCGCATGGCCATCGTCGCGCACCACCTGAGCGGGGGCGAAACTGAACTGGCCCTGGTGGCCGCCCAGGCCGCAGTAACAGCGCACCCCGACAGTTTTGCCTTGCTCGACCAGCTTGCGCAGTGCCAGATCCGCGCCAAGCAGACCAACCAGGCACTGTCGACCTATGGCCGCATCGCCAGCCTGGACCCGAAACTGCCCCATGCCTACATCGGCATGGTCGACGCCCACCTGGCCAACAACGACCTCGACGCGGCACAACGCGCGGTCAACAAGCTGCTTGAGATTGCGCCGGACCTGCCTGCCGGGCTGGCACGGTCGGCCATCATTGCGATCCGCAAGAACCAGCTTCCCACGGCATTGGCGCTGGCCAAGCGCCTTCAGGCCCGGCCCGAAACAGCCCGCGAGGGCCTGGCCCTGGAGGGCCAGGTCGAAATCAACCGCAGCAATTGGGATGCAGCTGCCAATGTGTTGCGCAAACTGGTGGATCTGGACAGTTCCAGCGCCAGCATCCTGATGCTGAACACGGCCCTCAACCGAAGCGGCAAGGCGGCTGCCGCCAAGACGGTGGTCGACAACTGGCTGCGCAGCCACCCGAAGGACACGACCGTGCTTTTCTACCTGGGCACCCAGGCTGAAGGCGAGCGCAATCTGGCCGGCGCCGAGCAGCGTTACCGCGAGGTCCTGGCCATCGAGCCCGACAATTTCATGGCGCTGAACAATCTGGCCATGCTGCTGGTGCAGCAAAAGAAGCCGGGCGCCGTGCCCTTGGCCGAACGCGCGGTAGAGCGGGCCCAGGACAAGGCCACCTACCTGGACACCCTGGCGCAAGCCTATGCCGGCGAAAACAGTCTGGCCAAGGCCGTCGAAGCCCAGCGGCGCGCCGTCAGCCTGGCCCCGCAGGAGCACGGCTGGCGCCTGGCCTTGGCCAAGCTGCAACTGCAGGCAGGCGACAAGGCGTCTGCCAAGGCCGAGCTGGACAAACTGTCGGCGCTGGGCAGCAGCTTTGCGCAGCACGTCGAAGTTGCAAGCCTGCGCAGCTCGCTCACCAGCTTGGCGACCGGCCGCTGACAGCACCGGAAGGCATGTCGGCAGGCTTTACATCATTGGCCCTGCACCCTGTTTCTCAAGCCCGTCTTCATAGGTAGAACCAAAGCTGGCACGGCACGTGCTTATAGAGCTGCAGGATAGAACTGACAAGCGTCCACAAACAACTGTTCGTTCTGACTGCCCTTGGTCTCATTCGGAGTAAACACATGAACATGAAGCAAATTGCCTTCGCCGCGCTCGTCGCCGCTGGCTCCCTGGCCGGTACGGCCCAAGCAGCGCCGGTGCAAGGTACGGGCTCGGTCTCTTTGATCGGCATCGCCGGCTCCCCCGCAGGTTCGATCAACGTCGGCACCACCTTCACCTTCGCCTTCTCGCTGTGGAGCGGTGGCACCGACCAGTTGGCCGTCATTCCCCTGGGTACCGCACTGGCCACCGGCTCGCTGACCGCCTCGGTCGGTTCGGCTGTCATGTTCACCAGCGCATTCGGCAACTTCGCTGGCACCGTCAGCACCGCTGGTGCCAACGGCCCTGTGGCCAACCGCATTGTCGATGTCTACGCTCTGGGCACCTTCACCCCGATGGGTGTCCTGGCTGCCTACAGCGCCGGCCCGATGAGCCTGACGTTCTCGGCCACCCAGACTGGCGGCCCGTCCGGCGCCATTTCGGCTTCGTACACGGTGTCGTCGCCCCCGGCCCCCCCGCGGGACGTTCCGGAACCTGGCGCCCTGGCGCTGGTCGGTATCGCCCTGGCTGGCCTGACGCTGCTGCGTCGCAAGGCTGTCAAGGCCTGATCGCCGTTTGACCAAGGGCCCCTCGCGGGCCCCGCGAAAAAGCCGGGCTTGCCCGGCTTTTTTCTTTTCCGACCCTGCAGGGCTGCAGGGCGGCGACATGGATCACCTTAAAGTCGCCTCATGACCTTGCCCACTTGCTCAATGCGCCCACGCCGTTTCGCGGCCCTGCTGACTGCCACCTTGTTGTCGTGGGCTCTGGCTGCGCCAGTTCAGGCTGCCGAATTGAAATTGCGCCTGATGGAGACCACCGATCTGCACATGAGCCTGTTTGCCCATGACTACTACCTGGACCAGGCGACCGATCAGTTTGGGCTGGCGCGCACCATCACCTTGATCAAGGCGGCGCGTGCAGAGGTCAAGAACAGCCTGCTGTTCGACAACGGCGACCTGATCCAGGGCAGCCCGTTGGGCGACATGGTGGCGCGCATCAAGCCTTTGCCCGTTGATCAGGTGCACCCGGTCTACAAGGTGCTCAATGCGCTGGGTGTGGATGCCGCCAATGTGGGCAACCACGAGTTCAACTACGGCTTGCCCTATCTGCAGCAAGTGCTCAAGGGGGCCAGCTTTCCGTACGTCAACGCCAATGTGATGGTGGCTGAACCGGGTGTGCCCGATGACCGCCTCAAGCACCTGTTCAAGCCCTACGTCATTCTTGAGCGCCAGGTGACCGATGAAGCCGGCGGCAAGCACAACCTCAAGATCGGCGTGATCGGCTTCGTGCCGCCGCAGATCATGGTGTGGGACCAGTCCAATCTGGTTGGCAAAGTGCGGGTGCTCGACATGGTCGAAGCCGCCAAGCGCTATGTGCCCGAGATGCGGGCCATTGGCGCCGACGTGGTGGTGGCCATTCCGCACTCGGGTCTGGAGTTCGGCACCACGGTGCTGTTTGCCGAAAACGTGGTGGCCAAGCTGGCCGAGGTGGCGGGCGTCGATGCCATCCTGTTCGGCCATTCGCACGGCGAGTTTCCGGGCGGATTCTTCTCGCGCCACCCCAAGGTCAACCTCGAGATGGGCACCATCCACGGCGTGCCCGCAGTGATGCCGGGCGCCTGGGGCAGCCACCTGGGCCTGGTGGACCTGGTGCTCGACAACCGCAGCGGTGCGTGGAAGGTGACCTCGGGCAAGGGCTTCCTGCGGCCGATCTACGACAAGGCCGCCCGCAAATCGGTGGCCGCACCCGATGCGATGGTGGCCCAGCTGATCGGCCCCGAGCACCAGGCCACCATCACCCACATGGCCGCCGAGGTGGCCCGCACCACCGCCCCCATCACCAGTTACTTTGCATTGGTGGCCGACGATCCCTCGGTGCAGGTGGTCGCCCTGGCCCAGCGTGAACATGCACAAGGCCTGCTGCGCGGCACGCCCTACGAGAAGCTGCCGCTATTGTCGGCGGCCTCGCCCTTCAAGGCCGGTGGGCGCATGGGGCCCAGCTACTACACCGATTTTCCGGCCGGGCCGGTGGCCCTGCGCCACGTGGCCTCGCTGTACGTCTACCCCAACGTCATCAAGGCGGTGAAGCTGAACGGCGCCCAGGTGCGTGAATGGCTGGAGATGTCGGCCGGCATGTTCCGCCAGATCGACCCCAAGGGCCCCGCCGAGCAGGACCTGATGAACGACGCCTTCGTGTCCTACAACTTCGACAGCATGGAAGGGGTGAGCTACGCCATCGACGTGACCCAGCCGGCCCGCTACGCGCCCAGGGGCCCGCTGGTGGCGCCGCAGGCGCGGCGCATCGTCGACCTGCGCTACAACGGTCAGCCCATCGACGAGGCGGGCGAGTTCATCGTGGTGACCAACAACTACCGTGCGTCGGGCGGCGGCGCCTTTCCCAACCTGAACGGCAGCAACATCGTGCTCGACACGCAGGATGAAAACCGGGGTGCGGTGGCCACCTACCTGGCCGCACAAAAAGAGTTCAATCCCAGCGCCGACAACAACTGGCGCATCTTGCCAGTGCCGGGTGTGAAGCTGCGCTTCCAATCGGGTGAGGCCGCCATTGCCCACCTGCCGCGTTACCCGCAGATCAAGCTGGTCAAGCGCCAGGGTGATGGCTGGGCGCTGTTCGAGCTGGCGGAGTAGTCGGCTGCCGCTGCCGGCCTGCGGACCAGGCTTGGCTCAGGGTCCGGCCAGCAAAGCCGCTTCTCGATCGGCCGCCAGCCCTGTGCTGTTGAAGGCCCGGGCCTCGGCCGGCAGGCTGCGCCACCAGGCCAGGGTGTCGGCCACTGTCTGCGCCAGCGGCCGAATCGCCAGACCGGCCGCCAAGGCCTTGGCCACGGGCACGTCCATGAAGGCCGCATGCTCGGCCGCATCGGGCCCTTCGCCGGGCAGCCACAGCGGCAAGTCGCTCCAGGGTTGCACGCCCGCTGACAGCAAGGCGGCGTCGGCCACCCAGCGCACCTCGGGCCTTGCCCCTGCCGCCTGGGCGCAAGTGTCGATCAGGTCGCCCCAGGTGGTGAGGCCCGGCGGCGCCACGGCGTTGAAGGCGCCGCTGGCGCCGGCTTGCACCAACTGCAGTGTCCAGGCTGCCAGGTCACGGGCGTCGATGAACTGCAGCGGCCGGCCAGGGGCGCCCGGCGCCAGCACCGCCTGCCCGTCCTGGGCTGCCCGGGCCAGTCGGGCGGGCCACCAGGTGAAACGACCCGTCGGGTCGTGCGGGCCGACGATCAAGCCAGGGCGAATCAGCAGGCTCTGCGCAGGGCCCACGGCCTGCTGCACCGCGGCTTCGCACAGCGCTTTCAGCGGGCCGTAGGTGCGACCGTCGACCACCTCGGTGTCGGCATCGTCGATGTGGCCCAGCGGCGCGTCTTCGGCATTGGGCCGGGCCGACGACGCATAGGCCGACACGCTGCTGATGAAGGCGTAACACCCCACCCGGCCTGCCAGTGCACGCGCCATGCGCCCGACATCGGCCGGCAGGTAGCCGCAGGTGTCGATCACGGCGTCCCAGCGGCCCGTGGCCAGTGCCGACAGATCGCCCTTGCGGTCGCCTTGAATCCACTGCACGCCGGCGGGCAGGTCAGCCGATGTCTGACCCCGGTTGAAGAGGGTGATGCGGTCGCCGCGGGCCAGCGCCGCATCCACCAGATGCCGCCCCAGGAACCGCGTGCCACCGATGATGAGCAGGTTCATGCGGCCCGCTCAATCCAGTTCGGGCGCGATGGCCTCGGCATGGTCATACAGCGCACCCAGCAAGGCCTGGCCACGCTCGTCGGCGGTTTCGCCGAGCTGGTCGATGCGCTCCAGAAATTGGGTGATCGTCAGGCCACCGCCCGCGCCGTCGTGCAGGCGGTCGTGGCAAAGCTGCCGCCAGCGCGTTTGCTCATCGGCGTCCAGGGTGGCCGGCCAGTTGCGGGCGCGGTAGCGGAAGAACAGTTCTTCGAGCCGGCTGTCCTCGAAGGCCGGGTGCTTGCCGGCCAGGCCCTGGCCGTCGGCGCCGGCCAGGCCACGCAGGCGGTCGAGCGATCGGCGATCGCCCGGGCCGAGAAAGCCCCCGTAGAGGTCTTCGTCCACATCGGGCGTGCCTTCAACCTGGGGGCGCTGAAACACCCGGTGCCAGGGCAGCGCGGCCAGCGCCACCGCCTGCTGCGCGGCCCATTCGGCATGGCGCAGGCCCTGGGCGATGTCGATGCCCCAGCGCTCTGCCAGCGCGGGCGTCAGCGTCTTGAGGTTGCCGATGACGACCGGGCTCTTGTTGATGTGGATGGTCTTGACGGGCAGGCGCGTCACGCCCTCGGGCAGGTCGGCCGTCTTGCTGAACAGCCGCAAGCGCAAGCTTTCGGCATCTTGCGTCAGCAATTCGGCCGGGTCGTGGGCCAGGTCCCAGACGATGAGCTCGTTCTTGTTGCTCGGGTGCGGTGCCAGCGGCCACACCAGGCCCAGGCAGCCACGCTCGACCGGGTACATGCCGCTCACGTGCAGGAAGGGCCGGCGCCCTTCACCCAAGGGGCCGATCTCCTGCCACACCGCCTCTTTCTTGCGCAACTTCAGACAAAAGTCGAACAAGCGCGGCTGCTGCTCGCGGATCAGCCGGGCCAGGGCGATGGTGGCGCGCACATCGCTCAGCGCATCGTGGGCCGCTTCGTGCACCAGGCCGTTGGCCACCGTCAGGTGCTCCAGCTTGAAGGACACCCGGCCATCGTCGTGCCGGGGCCACTGCAGGCCGTCGGGGCGCAGGGCGTAGGCGCAGCGCACGGTGTCGAGCAGGTCCCAGCGGCCGCAGTTGTTTTGCCATTCGCGCCCGTAGGGCTCGATCAGGTTGCGCCAGAACAGGTGGCGCGTCACCTCGTCGTCGAAGCGGATGGTGTTGTAGCCCACGCCCACCGTGCCCGGCTGGCCCAGCGCGGCCAGCACCGCACCGGCAAAGGCGTGCTCGTTGACGCCCTGGGCCAGGCAATGCTGGGGCGTGATGCCGGTGAGCAGGCAGCTTTCGGGGTCGGGCAGGGTGTCGGGCGCGGGCTGGCAATACAGCATCACCGGCGCGCCGATCTCGTTGAGCTGGGCATCGGTGCGCACGCCGGCAAACTGGGCCGGGCGGTCGCGCCGGGGCACGCGGCCGAAGGTTTCGTAGTCGTGCCAGAAGAAGCTGAAGTCGTCCATGGGGGCTGAGGCGGTTGGTGCAGCACGATACGCCAGCGCAGGCGCGGAAGGCTTGGCGGCGGGCTTCCCAGCGGGTTTCAAAGCGAACTTCCCAGCGCCACCGCCGGCCGCAAGTAGGCGGCAAAGCGCGGCACGCCGCCTTCGGTCATGCCCCGGTGCGTGTAGGTGATGCGCTGGCCGATGGCCGGTGGCCGGGCGCGCTCGGCATCGCGCAGGCCGGTGCCGATGTAAAAGACCACGCCTTCGTCGTTGCGCACCTGCAGCGCGCCTACCTGCCCGGTCAATCGGCCCTGGCCTGGCAGGTAGGCCAGGACCACCGCCTCGGCATCGTGCAGCGGCTTGTGCTTGAACAGCCACGGGCCACGGCCAGTGGCCTGGGGTGCGTCGGCACGGTGCAGCACCAGGCCTTCGCCACCGGCGGCCACCACGGCATCGAGCGCACGCTGCAGCGCGGCGCGGTCGGCCATGGGCCGCTGCGGCAGGGCCTGCAGCGCCGGCCAGCCGATCTGCGTGCACAGCGCCTGCAGCGCGGCGGCGCGCTCGGCAAAGATGCCTGCCGCCGCCGGCAGCTCGAACACCTGGTACTGCACGGCGCGCCAGGAGGCGTCGTCGGGCTGGGTGCGGCGCACCAGGCCCGACAGCGCCTCGAAGCGGCCACGGCCCAGCCACAGCTCGCCGTCCAGCGGCTGGGGCGGCAAGCGGTCGGTGAACCAGCGCGGCGCGGCCACCGTGCCGCCTCCGCGAAAGCGCAGGTGGCGGCCGTCCCACAGCGCGCGCACGCCGTCGAGCTTTTCACTGACCAGATAGCCCGCGGGGTCGGCCTCGGCCGGCCATTCACGCGCCAGCAGCAGGGCGGGCGCCGAGCCGGACTGGGCGGCCTTGGCAGAGGGCGCCGCTTGCGCGACTTGCGGCGACAACACGCAGCCCAGGGCGGCGGCGCAGAAGGCGCGGCGTGCCAGCAAGGGCGTGGCGCAGGCCGCGCGAAAGGCTGGGCCGCCGGTGTACCCGGTGTACCCGGTGGCGGTGGATGTAGCGGTGGCTGTAGCGGTGCGGGGCATGGCGGGCTCCTGGCTGCGGATGTCCGTCAGCGTAGCCAGCCACCGCGCGCACCGCGATCCCAC
>JANOAQ010000456.1:0-6465 GCA_031411195.1 Burkholderiaceae bacterium
AGATCGACATTGCCCTGCGCATCGCACTTGACCACCACCACCTGCATGCCCGCCATCTGCGCGCTGGCCGGGTTGGTGCCGTGGGCCGATTCGGGGATCAGGCAGATGGTGCGGTGGGCCTCGCCGCGCGAGGCATGCCAGCCGCGGATGGCCAGCAGGCCGGCATATTCACCCTGTGATCCGGCATTGGGCTGCAGGCTGATGCCGGCGTAACCCGTGGCCTGGCTGAGCCACTGGCACAGCTGGTCGTTCAGCAGCGCATAACCCGCCCGTTGATCGGCTGGCGCAAACGGGTGGATGTGGGCGAACTCTGGCCAGGTGATGGGGATCATCTCGCTGGTGGCGTTGAGCTTCATCGTGCACGAGCCCAGCGGGATCATGCTGCGGTCGAGCGCCAGGTCTTTGTCCGACAGGCTGCGGATGTAGCGCAGCATTTCGGTTTCGCTGTGGTGGGTGTTGAACACCGGGTGGGTGAGAAAAGCGCTGCTTCGGCGCAAGGCATCGGGGATCAGCGTGTCGGTGGCGGCATCGAGTGCGTCGAAATCGGGCAGCGCATGGCCGGGGTTGGCCGATTCAGCGCCAAAGATGCGCCACAGCAGTTGCACGTCATCCCGCGTGCTGGTTTCGTCGAGCGACAGGCACAGCCACTGGCCCCAGGCGGTGCGCAGGTTGGCGCCGTGCTCGCGGGCGCGCTGGGCGATGCGTTCGGTGTTGGCGCCGGTGTTGAACGCGATGGTGTCGAAGGCGGTGTCGTGGTGGCCGGCGGTGTAGCCCAGCTGCACCAGGCCGGCGCGCAGGATGCCGGTGTAGCGCGCCACGCGCCCGGCGATGCGCTTGAGGCCCTGCGGGCCGTGGTAGACGGCGTACATGCTGGCCATCACCGCCAGCAGCACCTGGGCGGTGCAGATGTTGCTGGTGGCCTTCTCGCGGCGGATGTGCTGCTCGCGCGTCTGCAGGGCCAGGCGGTACGCCGGCTGGCCATGGCTGTCGACGCTGACGCCCACCAGGCGGCCGGGCAAGGAGCGCTTGTATTCGTCGCGGCAGGCCAGAAAGGCGGCGTGCGGTCCGCCATTGGACATGGGCACACCAAAGCGCTGCGACGAGCCCAGCACGATGTCGGCGCCCATCTCGCCGGGCGGCTTGATCAGCGTGAGGGCCAGCAGGTCGGTGGCCACGATGAAGGCCGCTTGCCGGGCATGCACGGTGTCGGCGTCGGCCTGCCAATCCTGCAGCCAGCCGCTGCTGGCGGGGTATTGCACCAAGGCGGCAAAGTAGTCGTCGGCGGCCAGCGCGGCATCCCACTCTTGCGCCGAATTGGCGATGCGCAGGCTCAGGCCCAGCGGCTCGGCCCGGGTGGCCAGCACCTCCAGGGTTTGCGGGTGGGTGTCGCCCGACACCACCATCACGTGGCCCTTGGCCCGCACGCTGCGCTTGGCCAGCGTCATGGCCTCGGCTGCGGCGGTGGCTTCGTCCAGCATGCTGGCGTTGGCGATCGCCATGCCGGTCAGGTCGCACACCATGGTCTGAAAGTTGATCAGCGCTTCCATCCGGCCCTGCGAGATCTCGGCCTGGTAGGGCGTGTAGGCGGTGTACCAGGCCGGGTTCTCCAGGATGTTGCGCAAGATGACGCCCGGCGTGTGCGTGCCGTAGTAGCCCTGGCCGATGAAGCTCTTCATCAGCCGGTTCTGCCCGGCAATGGTGCGCAGCTCGGCCAGGGCTTGGGCTTCGGTCACCGGCGGTGGCAACTGCATGGCCTGGCCACGGGCGATGCTGCGCGGCACGATGGCCTCGATCAGCGCACGCCGCGTGAAGTGGGGCAGACCCGCGCCGACGACCGACAGCATGTGCGCCTCGTCGGCCGCATCAGGCCCCAGGTGGCGGGCGGCAAATTCGCTGGGGTTTTCCAGATCGGACAGCGGCGTCTTGGCAGGCTGGAGCATGGTGGTGTCGGCTAGGGCTTGAAGTGGCGTCGGGGTGCGGCTGCGGCACGGCAGCGAAGGCTCAAAGTGTCTTGAGCAGGTCGTCGTAGGCAGTGGTGCTGAGCAGCGCATCGAGCTGCGACGCATCGGCCAGCTTGACCTTGAAGAACCAGCCGTTGCCCATCGGGTCGCTGTTGGCCAGTGAAGGATCGTCGCGCAGCGCTTCGTTCACTTCAACCACCTCGCCGGTGACGGGCATGAAGATGTCTGCGGCGGCCTTGACCGACTCGACCACACCGGCCACGTCGCCCTGGGCATAGGTGCGGCCCACTTCGGGCAGATCGACATAGACCACGTCGCCCAGCGCGTCTTGCGCATGCAACGTGATGCCGACGATGGCCGGCTGCTGCTGCTCGACGTTGATCCATTCGTGGTCGGTGGTGAACTTGGTGCTCATGGGTGATCCTTGGGGGTGTTGACAGAACAAGCGGGCGCCGGCTCGACCGGCGCTGCAGGGTTGTACCAGTGGCCTGGTGGCCGTGGCCAGAGGCCGGTGTTCAGCGGTGGTAGTTGTGCGGCGTGAACGGCATGGGCGACACCCGCATGGGCAGGCGCTTGCCGCGCACTTCGGCATACACCTCATGCTGCTGGCCGGCGTGGTTGACGGCCAGGTAGGCCATGGCCACCGGCTGGTGCACGGTGGGGCCCAGGGTGCCACTGGTGACACGGCCCAGCGGTGATCCGTGGGCATCGACGATGGCGGTGCCTTCGCGCACTGGCACGCGTTCCAGCCCGGTGAGGCCGACACGCTTGATCGCCGTGCCAACGGTGAGGTGGCGCTCGATCACCGACGCACCGGGGTAACCACCGGCGCGCGCGCCGCCCGGGCGGCGGATCTTCTGGATGGCCCAGGTCAGGCCGGCTTCGATCGGCGAGGTGCGCTCGTCGATGTCGTGGCCGTACAGGCACAGTCCGGCTTCCAGGCGCAGGGTGTCGCGTGCGCCCAGGCCGCAGGGCTTGACTTCAGGCTCGGCCAACAGCGCGCGGGCCAGGGCCACCGCCTGCTCGGCGGGCACCGAGATCTCGAAGCCGTCTTCACCGGTGTACCCCGAGCGGGTGACGAAGCAGTCGATGCCGGCCAAAGCAAAGTCACCACCCGTCATGAAACTGAGCGTTTCCACGCCGGGGTTCAGGCGCGACAGCGCGGTCACAGCCTGCGGGCCCTGCAGCGCCAGCAAGGCGCGGTCGGGCAGCGGCACGATGGTGCAGCGGTGGCCGATGTGGGTGATCAGGTGCCTGGTGTCGGCATCCTTGAAGCCCGCGTTGACGATGAGAAACAGGTGGTCGGCGCGGCGCGTCACCATCAAATCGTCGAGCAGGCCGCCGGCCACATTGGTGAAGAAAGCGTAACGCTGCTTGTGTACCGGCAGGTCGATGATGTCCTGCGGAACCAGGCTTTCCAGCGCTGCAGCGGCATCGTCGCCGCGCAACTGCAGCTGGCCCATGTGCGACACATCGAACAGCGCGGCGGCATCACGGCAGTGGCGGTGCTCGGCCAGGATGCCGGCGGGGTACTGCACCGGCATGGCATAGCCGGCAAAGGGCACCATCTTGGCACCCAGTTCAAGGTGCAGGGCGTGCAGCGGGGTGTGCAGCAGGGAGGCGGTGTCAGCGGACATGTTCAGCTTTCGAGGGCCATACCAAACCCCACCGGGGTGGGGGGATGCCCTCGCTGTCCGCTTTACCTGAGAGATTGGCCACTGCGGTGGTACCGCAACGGCTTGCCCCTTCGGTGGACGGGCGCCATCCCAGGGGATAGACCCGCCTCTCTCCAGACGAGGAACGCCGTGTTGCCACAGCGCTGACCAGTCCTTTTGCCTGAGCGTTCGGGGCATGGCCCTGCGCCTTCGGCGGCTTCGGATGAAGCACTCTCCTGGTCAGCGGCCAGTGTAGCAGCGGGCCACTGGCGGGCAGGCCATGCGGGCAGGCCAATTCAACGCCAGGTCAGCGTGCAGGCAAGCTCCGCAGGTAGGCCACCAGGGCGTCCAGATCGGCAGACTTCATGTGGGCGTAGTAGGCCGTGCCCATGGGCGGCTTGAGCCGGCTGCCATCGGGGCGCACGCCGGTGGTGATCACATGCTTCAACTCGGCATCGCTGTAGCGCGCCAGGCCCTTGGGCGTGATGTTGCTGGCCACGCTGGTGCCCCAGGGGCCATTGAAGGCCATGCCGCCGGCGCCCAGGCCCTTGTCCAGATCGGGCGCGCCTTGGGGGCCGGGCGTGGAGTGGCATTCGATGCAGTGGCCCAGCGGCCCAGCCAGGTAGCGGCCCCAAGCCAGGCGGTCGGTTTCGGGCACCGCCGCCACCTGGCCGACCGGTGGCCCGTAGCTGGGCGGAAGCGGCATGCGGTAGACCGACTTGGGCACCGCGTTTTTCACCGCCGGCACGCTGCGCAGGTAGGCCACGATGGCGGCTAGGTCGCTGTCGGCCAAGCCGCGGTACAGACCGATGGGCATGGGCGGGCCGATCAGGCTGCCGTCGGGCCGACGGCCTTCTCGGATGGCGGTGGCGATCTGCAAATCGGTCCAGCGGCCCAGGCCGGTTTCAGCATCGGGCGTGAGGTTGGAGGCGTAGGCCGTGAACGGCGGCTCTTCCATGCGCAGGCCGCCGGCCAGTTCTTGGCCAGGCAGGGGCCCGGCGGGCCCCTGTGGCGTGTGGCAATTGCCGCACGCCACGATGGATTTCATCAGGTAGGCGCCGCGCTCCAGCGCCGTTTCGGCCCAGCTTGGGGTGATGGTGGCCAGGCTGGCGATGGCCAACAGGACACGACAAGGCACGCGCATGGAAGGGCTCCCCAAGGGGCCGGCAGGATCGAATGCCCGGCTTCGGCTGCGCACAGTCTCAGAGCATGCTGAACCAGGTGGCAATCCCTTGAATCCCTTGTCGGGAATCAAGCCTCGCTGTCCGTTGCGTGGCCTACAGCGCACGCTAGGATGGCGGCCATGCACAACGATGCCAGCACCCTGCGCCGCATCCTGCAGCGCTGCACCACCATCGCCGTGGTCGGCCTGTCGGCCGAATGGCACCGCCCCAGCTATTTTGCCGCCAGCTACCTGCAGGGCAAGGGCTACCGCATCTTGCCGGTCAACCCGCGCTATGCCGGAGGCACCGTGCTGGGCATGCCCTGTGTGGCCAGGCTCGAAGACATCACCGAGCCGGTGCACATGGTCGATGTGTTCCGCAAGACCGAGGACGTGCTGCCGATTGCTCAAAGCGCCATTCAGATGGGGGCCTTGTGCCTGTGGCAGCAGCTGGGCGTGGTGAACGCGCAAGCCGACGCCCTGGCCCGGCAAGCCGGGCTGGCCAGCGTGAGCAACCGCTGCGTCAAGATCGAGCATGCCCGGCTGTTTGGCGGGCTGCACTGGGCCGGGGTGAACACCGGTGTGATCTCGGCCCAGCGCCGGGCCTGACCCAAACCACACGATGAGCGACCACCCCTTCAAGCCCGAAACGCTGGCCATCCACGCCGGCCAGGTGCCCGACCGCGAGACCAGCGCACGTGCGCTGCCGATCTACCAGACGACCAGTTTCGTCTTCGACAGTGCCGAGCACGCGGCAGCGTTGTTCAATCTGCAGACTTTCGGCAATGTGTATTCGCGCCTGAGCAACCCCACGGTGGCCGCGCTCGAAGAGCGTGTGGCCGCGCTGGAAGGCGGCCGCGCGGCGGTGGCCAGCGCCAGCGGCATGGCTGCCGAGGCGATGGCGCTGATGACCATCTTGCAGGCGGGCGACCACGTGGTGGCCGCCGGTGCGCTGTACGGCGGCTCGGTCACCCTGCTGTCGGTCAGCCTGGCCAAGTTCGGCATCGAGACCACCTTTGTCGATGCCACCCGGCCCGAAGCCTTTGCCGCCGCCATCCGGCCCAACACCCGCGCGGTGTTTGCCGAGAGCCTGGGCAACCCCAGCATGGTGGTGCTCGACATCGCCGCCGTGGCCGACGTGGCGCATGCCCACGGCCTGCCGCTGCTCATCGACAACACGGTGCCCAGCCCCTTCCTGTGCAACCCGATCGCCTTGGGTGCGGACATCGTGGTGCATTCGGCCACCAAGTACCTGGCCGGCCACGGCACCACGCTGGGCGGCGTGCTGGTCGAAGGCGGGCGGTTTCCGTGGGACAACGGCAAGTTTCCCGGCATGACCGAGCCGTCGGACGGTTACCACGGCGTCAAGTTCTACGAAACCTTCGGCGATTTCGGCTTCAGCATGCGCGCCCGCATGGAAACGCTGCGGGTCTACGGCAGTGCGCTCAGCCCGATGAGCGCCTGGCAGATATTGCAGGGCGTCGAGACCCTGCCGTTGCGCATGGAGCGCCACTGCCGCAACGCCCTGGCAGTGGCCCGCCACCTGCAAGCGCACCCGCTGGTTGGCTGGGTCAACTACCCCGGCCTGCCCGACCACCCGCAGCATGCCCTGGTGCAGCGGCAGATGCGCGTGGTGGACGGCCTGCCTGGCGCGTCCGGCCTGCTGGCCTTCGGCGTGAAGGGCGGC
>JANOAQ010000457.1:0-5751 GCA_031411195.1 Burkholderiaceae bacterium
TGCCGTGGCTTCATTGAGCAGGGTGAGCCCCCGCACCGCACCCACTCTCAGAACGCTGCGGCCCGCCACTTGGCGTTGTTCCAAGGCGCTCAAAGCCATGGGTCGCGGCAGGCCTTCGGCTTGTTGCCCCACGGCGTCCAACGCCAGTTGCAGGCTGGGCAAGGGGGATTGGCGCAGCGCCGCCACGCCCTTGCTCAGGGCGCTGGCCAGCAGCGGCCAGTCATTGCGCACGCCAAAGTGCATCTGGCCAGTGGCATACACCATCGAGTGTTTCACCGCCAGGCCGTTGATGTTCTCGCGCTGCAGCCGGTCCAGGGCCATCAGCAGGCTGCCAAAGTAGAAGTCGTCTTGTCCCCTGGAAACAGCGCGCAGTGCGGCGGCGGTGTTGTCGTGGTCAGTGACCCGAACGTGCGGCCAAAGCCGCTTGGCATAGAACTGGGTGACGTAGCCGCGCTCGATGGCGACGCGAAGACCGTCGAGCGAGGGGTTCCGGGCAAAGCGCTTGTCATCGGCGCGGCCAATCACCACGCCGGGGTTGGGCGCCGTTCCCAGCGTGTAGGCCATGTAGGCCTCGCGGCTGGACTCGTAGCCAACGGTGGTCATCACATCCACTCGCCGCTCGCGCAGGGCTGTCAGCGCCTCGTTGAAGCTGGGCAATACCACCGGCTGTACCCGCAAGCCCAGCGCCTTGGCGATCTGGACAAGCGTGTCGACCTGGATACCCGACACCTCGCCGTTGGCGTCGATCACCTCGTAGGGGCGGTTGTCGGGCAGGTTCATGCCCACGCGGATGACCGGCAAGCCGGCAATGAAGCTGCGTTCTGCGGGCTCCAGTTGCTCAAGCAGCAGCGGCAATCCCGGGCGCGACGTTTGACGAAATTGGTATCCGGGTTCGGGCTGCGGGCCAGGCTGGGCCCAGGCTATGTCGCCGATCAAAACCCAAGCCAGCACGCAGATGACCATGCCCGCAAACCGTGCCCTTGTCACCGGCCCGCGCGCGGTCTGCGGCGGCCAGCCGGGGGCCGCCGCGGACCATGATTCGTGCTGCATGGTCAGGGCATGTGCTCGCGCAGCAAGTTGGCCAGCTCGACGGCCGAGCGAACATCCATCTTCTCGAACATGCGGGCGCGGTGCACCTCTACCGTGCGCACGCTGATGTCCAGTTCGTCGGCAATCACCTTGTTGGCCAGGCCCGCGATCACCCGCGCCATCACCTCGCGCTCGCGGTCGGTCAATTCGGCCAAGGCGCGCGTGACCAAGGTCTTCTCGCGCCGGCGGCGGATGGCCTGGCCACTGACCTCCAGCGCCTGCACGACACGGTCGACCAAGGCGTTGTCGGAGAAAGGCTTCTCGACAAAATCGAAAGCACCGCGTTTGACCGACGCCACCGCCGTGGGCACATCGCCGTGGCCAGTGAGAAAGATGACCGGCAGCGCTTCGAGCAGGCCGCGTTCGATCAGCCGCTCGAACAGCACCAGGCCGCTGGTGCCGGGCATGCGCACATCCAGCAGAAGGCAGGACGGCGCGTCGGGCCAGCCGCCGGGCAGGTCACGGGTGACCAGAAAGGCCTCGAAGGCCTCGGCATGCGCAAAGCCCTCGGACAGCAAACGGCGCGAGCGCAGCAGCCAGGCCAGCGCATCGCGCACCACGGTTTCATCGTCCACCAGGTAGACCACCGGAATGCCCAGTGGCGCGGCGATCGGCGTTACTGCTGAAGGGGCCGTCATGGGGCTGCAGTATCGGGCAAGCGCAGCGGCCGGCCAATGCCGCAACAACCCTGCTCAGGCGGGCAGTTCGGGTCGCTCTGGCAGTGCGCTGCGGCTGGGCAACTGGGCCAAGGTGAAGCGAAATTCGGTGCCGCCGGCTTGCGAATCGGCAGCACCCGGGCGTGGCGGCAGCACGTTGAAGTCCATCGCGCCGCCGTGCTGTTCGATCACCGTGCGGCAAAGCGACAGGCCCAGGCCCATGCCCTCAGGCTTGGTGGTGAAGAAGGGGGTGAACAGCCGCTGCGCCACCTCGGGCGCGATGCCGCTGCCGGCGTCGACCACCGAGAAAACCACCCAGCGCCCGCCGTGCGCGCCGGGTGCCAGGCGCACCCGCAGCGTGAGCACACGCTCGGCCAGCGGCGTGGCCGCCTCCATGGCCTGCAGGCCGTTGCGCGCCAGGTTGAGCAACACCTGCTCGACCATCGTGCGGTCCACCTTGACCCGCGGTGCCGGCTGGGGCACGTCCACCTCAACCCGTGCGCCACCCTTGCGCGCCTGCAGCCGCACCAGGGGCAGCACCGATTCGATCAGCGCGTCGGCGGCGATCACCTCGTGCGCCTGGTGCCGGCGGCGCACGAAGTCGTGCACGCTCTTGATCACCCGGCCGGCACGCTCGGCTTGCTCGGCAATTCGCGCCACGGCCTGCTGCACCAGGGCAAGCGTGTCGGCCTCGGGCTCGGCCATCAGATTGAGCGAGCCGGTGGCGTAGCTGGCAATGGCCGACAGCGGCTGGTTCAGCTCGTGGCTCAGCAGCGAGGCCATCTCGCCCACGCTGGCAAGGCGGGCGGTGGCCTGCAGGCGCTCTTGCTGCTGGCGCGACAAATCCTCGGCCCGGCGCTGGGCCGACAGGTCGAGCACCGCGCTCATCCAGCCACTGTGCTTGCCGGTGCCGGTGACCAGCGGCGCTTCGTAGATCATCACTGGAAAGCGCTCGCCGTTCTTGCGCATGAAAATGGTCTCGTAGCCTTCGTGCGGGGCTTCGGTGTCGGCGGCGGCGGCCAGCCGCTCGGCCTGGCGCTGCTGGTACTGCGCCACCTGCTCGGGCGGCCAGTAGGGCGGCTGCTCGGCGCGCTGCAGTTCGTCGGCGCCATAGCCCACCATGGCGCAAAAGGCCGGGTTGACGTAGACGATGCGGCCCGAGCGGTCACGCGCACGCAGCCCGGTCAGCAGCGAGTCTTCCATCGCGCGGCGAAAAGCCAGCGATTCGGCCAGTGCGGCCTCGGCCGCCGCGCGGCGTCGGCCGTCGCGCACCAGCAGCAGCAGCACCGCGAACAGCGTGATCGACAAACCCAGGACCAAGGCCGTGGCCAGGTTGGGGATCAGGCTGGGGGCACGCTCTTGCGCGTCCACCCGCAATTGCAGGGGCGAGCCGGGCAGATCGACCACCCGCTCGGCCACGTACACGCCCGCGCCGCGCACTGCGCCGCTGCGCGCCACGCGGGTGCCATCGCCTTCGACAAAAGAGATCTCGTGGCTGCGGCCCACGCCGGCGGTCTGCACCTCGTCCAGCAACTGCGGCAGCATCAGCGTGGCCACGGTGAAGCTGGCCAGTTCGCCCGACTCCTGCATGGGCATGCACAGGTCAACCACTTCAACGCCCAGGCCGCCGGTCAGTGGCACGAACTGGCTGCGCGAGAACACCGGCGTCATCAGGCGCCGCGCGGTGGCGCAGGCCACTTCGGCCTCCAATCCCAGATCGCTGCGTGGCCAGCGGGTGAACAGCGGCTCGCGAAACGGCGTGTCCACGGCTTCCAGAACCTTCATGCGCGGGTCACGGCGTTCGATGCGGCCGATTTCGCGCTGGCTGCTCAGCAGTGCTGCGGCATGTCGGGCCCAAGCCTGGGGCTCGCCGACCCTCGGCTGCATGCCCTGCAGGCCCTGCAGCAGCAGTTGTGTGTGGCGCCGGATCTCGCCCTGGGCCGCAGCGGCCACGTCATCGGTGCGCTCCTGCGCGCGTGATTGCTCGTAGCGCAGTGTCATCATCACCAGCAGCGTCTGGGCCACGCCGATCAGCAGCACCAGCACCACCCACAACAGCACGCGCGGCCGCAGTGGGGCGGCCGGCGTCAAGCGCAGGGCTGCTGACATGGCGGAGGCGGACGATGTGGACAGGGGACGCATGCGTGTGTGCAGTATTGGCAGGCTGCAGGTTCAAGCCGCTACGCAGTTTCGCGCATGGGTGAAGCCCTCACTTGGCCTCACACTTGGCGCAGCGCGGCAGCCGATGGGCCGCTGCCTAGAATCCGCACCCCGATCCTCGCTCGATCGCCTCCGATCCCCACCTGCCGCACAGGACCGCTCATGCCGACCACCGAAGAAAAAAACGCCGAACTTCGCCGTGCCGCGCTGGAATACCACGAGTTCCCCACGCCCGGAAAGGTGGCCATCGCCGCGACCAAGCAGATGGTCAACCAGCGCGATCTGGCCCTGGCCTACTCACCTGGCGTGGCCGCAGCGTGTGAAGAGATCGTGGCCGACCCGGCCAATGCCTGGCGCTACACCGCGCGCGGCAACCTGGTGGCGGTGGTCACCAACGGGACTGCGGTGCTGGGCCTGGGCGACATCGGCCCGCTGGCATCCAAGCCGGTGATGGAAGGCAAGGCGGTGCTGTTCAAGAAGTTCGCCGGCATCGATGTGTTCGACCTCGAAATCAACGAGAAGAACCTCGACAAGCTTTGCGACATCATCGCCGCGCTGGAGCCCACCTTCGGCGGCATCAACCACGAAGACATCAAGGCGCCCGATTGCTTCTACGTCGAGCGCAAGCTGCGCGAGCGCATGAAGATCCCCGTCTTCCACGACGACCAGCATGGCACCGCCATCGTGGTGGGCGCGGCCTTGCTGAACGGGCTGAAGGTGGTGGGCAAGAAGATCGACGAGATCAAGTTGGTCACCTCGGGCGCCGGTGCAGCGGCCCTGGCCTGCCTGAATCTTTTGGTCAAGCTGGGCTTGCCCAAGAAGAACATCTTCGTCACCGATCTGGCCGGCGTGGTCTACAAAGGCCGGCTCGAATTGATGGACCCGGACAAAGATGAGTTTGCGCAGGACACCGCGCACCGCACGCTGGCCGAAGCCATCGCCGGCGCCGACGTGTTTCTGGGCCTGTCGGCCGGCGGTGTGCTCAAGGCGCCGATGGTGGCCAGCATGGGCGCCAATCCACTGATCTTTGCCCTGGCCAACCCCACGCCGGAGATCATGCCCGAGGTGGTCAAGGGCGTGCGCGACGACGCCATCATGGCCACCGGCCGCACCGACTACCCCAACCAGGTCAACAACGTCCTGTGCTTTCCCTACATCTTCCGGGGCGCACTCGATTCAGGCGCCACCACCATCACCGACGCGATGGAAATCGCGGCCGTGCATGCCATTGCCGACCTGGCCCAGGCCGAACAGAACGACGTGGTGGCCGCTGCCTATGCCGGCACGACGCTGAGCTTCGGGCCCGAGTACCTGATCCCCAAGCCCTTCGACCCGCGCCTGATGATGAAGATCGCACCAGCGGTGGCGCGTGCAGCGGTGGCCTCGGGCGTGGCCGCACGCCCGGTCACCGACTACGAGGCGTATGAAGAACGGCTGCAAAGCTTCGTCTACGCCTCGGGCAATGCGATGAAGCCCATCTTCAGCCAGGCCAAGCGCGCCCAGCGCAAGAAAGTGGCCTTTGCCGAAGGTGAAGACCGGCGCGTGCTGCGGGCGGTGCAGGTCATCGTCGACGAAGGCCTGGCGCGGCCCTGGCTGGTGGGTCGGGCCAGCGTGATTTCGGCGCGCATCGAAAAACTGGGCCTGCGCCTGCAGGCCGGGCGCGACTTCGAGATCGTCAACATCGACGACGATCCGCGCTACCGCGACTACTGGCAGACCTACCACCGCCTGACCGAGCGCAAGGGCGTGACCGAGCAGTGTGCCAAGATCGAGATGCGCCGCCGCCTGACCCTGTTCGCCTGCATGCTGCTGCACAAGGGTGAGGTCGACGGCATGATTTGCGGCT
>JANOAQ010000458.1:0-2351 GCA_031411195.1 Burkholderiaceae bacterium
CCGACACCCGCAGATCCCGGCCTGCCACCAGCGACAGGCGGGCGCTGGTGGCAGGCACCTGGAACAGGTCGCTCTGCACAATGATGCTGCCGTGCGGGGCGGCCATGGTCAGCGTGGCCGGCACCACATGCTCGGCCGCGCCGCGCTGCGAATACGGGCCCGCCTGCGCTGCGGGCAATCGGCCGGTGAAATTGATATCGCTGCTGCTGCTGCGCAGCGCTGCGGTGGCGTCGGGTGACAGACCCCCGATCAGCAGGCCATTGGTGCTTTGGGCACCTTGCCGACTCAGTGGCGCCACCAGCCCGGCCGACGCCAGCTGACCCAGCGTCAGGGCGTTGCGCGCTTGCACGGTGACGGCCGAGTTCTGGTGCAGCAACTGCAGGCCATTGGGCCCGTCGGTGGCCACCAGGGCACGTCCGGCTTCGACGTCTGCCTGGGCGCCGCCGGCCAGCACAAAGCCGTCCACCACATCGCGGCCGGCGCTCAATGCCACGCTGCCTCCACCGAAGGACAGGGCCGCGCGCTCGGCACCGGGGCTGGTTTCGCCCAGCAGGGCGCCACTGGTGGGTGCCGACAGGGCCAGGCTGACCGCATCGCGGCCGGCGCTGGCGCGGATGTCACCCCCGCCGAAAGTGGCAAAGCCTTGCAGGAACAGGTCGTAGCGGCTCCACCATGTGCTGCTGGACGTGCTGCTGCTACCGGCCTGGCGCCACCACCAATCGGTGCCGTACTGCGAGCCATTGCTCTGGCTGCCGACCAGGTCGCGGCCGGCTGTCAGGCTTACCGCACCGCCGTTGCTCAGGAAGGGGCCCTGGCGGTCAGAGCCCGCACTGATCAACAAGGACGCGGCGGGCCGCTGGTAACCCGCCAGCCCGGTGGTGTCGACCGGCGTGCCGGTGGTGTAGACCGAGGCCTGGCGGTTGAGCAGGCGCACGTCGCGCGAGGCGGCGATGTCGATGCTGCCGGTGGTGGTTCGCACCAGCACCGTGTTGCTGGTACCCGTGGTGCGGCCGATCAGCACATCACCCGTGCCATCGAACCGGGTGGCCATGACATCGGCTGCACCAAGATCGGCGCCCCCCACCAGGCGCAGGCTGGCGCCTTGGCCCGGCTGGATGAAGCTGGAGGTGCGCACGGCGGCGGCCTGGGCCACCAGCAGGGCGCTGGCCTTGGCATCGGGCTGGCCGACCACGGTGACGGCATTGCGGAAACCGTCGCTCAGGCTGGCCGACAGGTTCAGGTGGTCGGCCGCGCGCAAAGTCAGCCGGATGGGCTGGCCGCCAGCACGGGCCACCGTCTGGCCCAGGTCGTTGAAGGCCAGCAGGTTCCAGTCATCGCGCAGGGTCAGCGATCCGGTCGAGCGGATCTCGACACCGGCCTGCAGTTGCAGGCGCTGCGCCAGTGGCGTGTCGTTGCCGGCCAGGCGCTGGTTCAGGGACACCAGGCCCGTGCCATCGACGCCTGCGAAGTTGACGTTGTCCAGCGCGATGCTGTCCGTGTAGACCGCACCCGTCGTGGGAGGGGCTGTGGGGGCCGGGGTAGGCGCGATGGTGGGCGCGACCGTAGGCGGCGGCGTGGGTGCAGCCGTAGGTCCGGGCGTCGGAGCGGGTGTGGGCGCCACAGTGGGCGCGGGGGTCGGTGCCAGTGTGTTGGAGCCCGGCACTGTGTTGGGCGGGCTGGGCGGTTGAACGCCGATGGTGCTGGTGCCCGGCGTGGGCACGGCAGTGGGTGCGGGCGTCGGTGCCACGGTGGGCGACGGCGCAGGCGCAACGGTGGGCGCAGGCGTGGGTGCAACGGTTGGCGCGACCGTGGGCGCTGGCGTGGGTGCGGGTGTGGGCGCGACGGTAGGCGCCGGTGTTGGCGCCACCGTGGGCGCTGGCGTGGGGCCCATGGTGGGCAAAGACCCAGGCGGTGCAGGCGGTAGTTGTCCCACCGTCGTGCCATTGGGGTTCGTGGGGGATACGGTGGGCGCCGGTGTTGGCGCCGGTGTTGGTGCAACGGTCGGAACCGGCGTAGGCGCCGGCGTTGGTTCGACCGTGGGCGCCGGGGTGGGCGCAGGTGTTGGCGCGACGGTGGGCGCTGGCGTAGGTGCGGGCGTTGGCGCGACCGTGGGTGCCGGCGTGGGCGCAGGTGTCGGTGCAACCGTGGGCGCTGGCGTAGGCGCAGGAGTTGGCGCGACGGTGGGTGCTGGCGTAGGGGCCGGTGTTGGTGCGACCGTGGGCGCCGGGGTGGGCGCAGGTGTCGGTGCTACCGTGGGCGCAGGCGTGGGTGCGGGCGTTGGCGCGACCGTGGGTGCTGGAGTGGGCGCGGGAGTTGGTGCAACCGTGGGAGCCGGGATAGCCGCTGCCGGG
>JANOAQ010000459.1:0-17327 GCA_031411195.1 Burkholderiaceae bacterium
TCGTCTGATCCTGTGCCTGCTGCACAGTACCGGACTGCGCTTGTCCGAACTGGTGGACGCCACCCTGGCCGACGTGCGTGCGCTGGCGCCGGATAGCCCAGGGTGCGGTGGTGGATTGCTCACCATCGGCGGCAAGGGGCCAAGACGGCGCCAACTGGTGTTGCCAGCCCCGGTGTTGGCGATGATCGAGGCCCACCATGCGGATATGGCCGCCTCGGTCTTCCTGGCCCCCCCGGTCACCCCGGCCGCCCCAGGCGCCCTGCCCCAGCCCGTGCCCATCGTCTGCATCCTGCGCCCCAGACTTGGCCCAGGGCGCAACAACACCCGGGTCACCCAAGCGCCCGGTCGCTCGCCATGCCTGCCCGGGCAATGGCCAGTCCACAGGCGCCTTGGCGCCAACGGCCTGTACCGGCTGCTCAAGCGCTTTTTCGCGCGGGCCAGTGCGCATGCAAAGGCCACCGACGTCCAGCTTGGCCAACAGATCCAGGCTGCCTCAACCCATTGGCTGAGGCATACCTTCGCAGAGCATCGAATCGCGACCGGCATGGCCCTGCCGGCGTTGCAACAAGCGTTGGGCCATGCCGGCGCCAGTGCGACCCGGCGCTATGCCAAGAAAAAAGGGGAGGGGGTTGGACCGTCCAACCCCCTCCCCGATGCATCAGCCTGACCCGCCAGACACCAGGGCAGGTCAGGTGAGCTTTTTCAGGATTTCTGCGCCTTGCCTTGATCCATCAGCCAAAGCTCGATGGCGCCGGCCAGTTGTTGGCGCTGTGCCTGGGGCAAGGCTTGTACAAAACGTACCAGGGTCTGACCACCGGCGTCACAAGACACCACCGCCACCTGCCGCCCGCCCAGACGAATGGCAATGTCGGGCAGCAGGGCCTGGCCGTCTTTGGCTCCGAGCGTGTCCACCAAGGCGTCGAAGATCTGCTTGGGCGAGCGCTTGGCCGCCGTCGAACTCAGGGCCTTGGCACGCGCGACCAGGCCTTCAGGATCCCGCTGCTGGGCATCGGCCAGCGGCTTGGCCCACCGGTACTGCAAATCCAGTGGCGAACGGAATGCCTGCACTACGGCAAGCGGCAGGCGCGCCAAAGACAAGGCCTTGCCGATGTCTCCCAAGTCGCGGCCTACCGCTTGCGCCAACTGGCGATTCGAGGGGTAAAGCCCCTCGTCCAGAGCCCGCGCATAGGTCATGCCTTGCTCCCAGGCCGAAAGGTCCTTCCGGGCGCGGTTCTCACGCTCCATCTGTACGAACAACTGCTGCTCTGGCACATCTTCAACCAAAGCCAGCACTGGCAAGCCAAGCTCAAGGCATGCACGATGGCGCCGGTGGCCAAACACGATTTCGTAGAGAAAGCCAGCCGACTCCAGGGGGGAGTTGGACGGTCCAACCCCGGGCCCGACCTTGCGCGGCGCCGCACGCACCGGGCGCACCTTGATGGGCTGCACATTGCCACTGGCCGCGGCAATTTCCGCCTTGAGCGCCAGGAAGCTGGCGTCCTGGTAGCTGTGTTCATGCCGATTGGCCCATGCCGAAACCCGCACCGATGCCGGCTCCAGCCGTCGAACGGGCAGGGCGCCGTCAAAGCCGGCCAAACGCTCCCGCAAACTCTCCGCTTCCTTGACGGCTGCCGACTGCACCGTCATGAACTGCAGCATCGACCCTGGGGCCGTCTTCGCCTTGGCGCCATCGGCTTCGGTCAATGGCGCACTCTCATCCACCGGTGGCCGCACCGGCGCGGGCGGCAAATGGATCAAGCCAGCCTTTTCCAGCAGTCTCTTGGCCATGCTTCACTCCTCTCATTGGCCGCGCGCGGCGGCGGCCTGTTGCTGCCAGACAGACCGAATCGAGCCCTCGATGTGCGACACGAAGGTGTCGTAGGCATCACGCGCCCGCTTGAAGGTCTTGGCGTTGCCGTCGTAGCGTGAAATGTCGTACACCGTGCCGAACTCCGCGCTGGTGGTGGCGGTCACTGCCGTTTTCGGAATTTCCACCGGCAGCACCTTCTCGGCATAGGTGGAGCCTATCCATTGCCGCACGATGTTGCTGGCGGCATCGCTGGAATCGACACGCGCCAACAACACATGAATGAAATCAAACGACTTGCTCAGGCCGCGCTTGGTGATCAATTCGCTCGTGAGGTCGGCAAACAGACTCCAGAACTGCGATGCGGACGCAAAGTCGAGTGCGTTGGGGGGCAGCGGCATGATGATGCCGTTGCTGGCCATGAACGCATTGATCGTGGTGTACGACAGGGAAGGGGGCGTGTCGATGACGATCACATCGTAGTCGGCCCGTACATCGTCGATGCCCAGATCCAACACGCGCCAGAACTCGAAGCCCGGCTCCTGCGTCTGCCGCGCAGGCAGGGCAAATTCGGCCCCAAACAAGACCGGCGCCGCCGCAACCAGGTCGATGCCATCCCAGTAAGTAGGGCGGATGGCATACCGGATCGAGGTTTCACTGCCCATGGCCAGCGGCAAGATGGTGTCCTGCTCCTCGACCTCGGTGTCGGGCAGGATACCGAACAGCGTGGTGAGCGAGCCTTGTGGATCGGTATCGATCACCAGCACCTTGTGGCCCAGCAATGTCAGGCCCTGTGCCAGGGTGACGGCGGTGGTGGTCTTGGACACACCCCCCTTGAAGTTGCCAATGGCGATCGTCACGGCCTCCGCGCCGGCCGGGCGCAGCCCATCGCGGCGGTATTCGCGGATCCAGGTGCGGGCCTCGGCCAAGCTGAATTCGCGGCGGCTGCCTGAGACATTCAATCGACCCGGTGGCAGATCACCGCGGCTCATGCGGTGGCTGAGCGAGCCTTTTTCAATACCGCACATGGCAGCCAACTGGCTCAGGTTGAAAATTGGCGGCGATTTGCGGGACGTCGGGGCCAGCATGGCTGAACGGATTTCGTTCATCATTGCGACAGCGCGTTCGGCTTGGTCGGCAATGCCGGCCAATGTGATCGGCTTGGGCGGTTTGATCATGATGGGTTCCAACACTCAGCTCCAGGTTGTACGGCGAGTGCGCTGTTGACGACCAGCGCTTGGCTGGTGCGTATTCTGTCAAGCTGTGGTGTGGGTGCAAAGCAATTCAGCGGCTTTTGTGCCTGTTTTGTTGTCGTCTTCCCTCATCAGTCTTGCCCGTGCCTTTGGAGATTTCAATCTCTTCCAACCCATTCAATACCTTTAGCCCACTGAATATCCTTTGTTGACAAGCACTTAGCTCATTCCAGGTGCGTGGATACGGGATGGTGTGGAGAGTTTTCAGGGCTTGCGCGTGGGGGATGCGGGAAGTTGGATGCGGGCTTGCGGGGACATGGGTGAGTGGATTCGGGGCGGAAGGCAAGCGTTCCTAACTTGCCTTTGGGCAGCAGCGCGAGCCCCGGAGAGGCCGCTGGGCCAAGCTCCTCATGCGTCCCTAAATCGTCGCCCGGCCCACCGGCCCCTCCGGGGCGGACGCAGCGAGGCGTTTCTGGCCGAGAACCACTGGCCTGTCCGGGCTGGGGTTGGGGTGGGCGGCCGGTTGGCCGATTGAGGGACGCATGAGGCCGGCCGGCTGCCCGCCTCAAGCCCAGCCCAGCAACAGTGCACCGATGCATCAATTCAGGTGAGCGTTTTCGGGAGTCCAAGTGTTGGCCCATGACATCAGACAGGTCATTTCAGGTGAGGGTTTTCGGGACGGATCCTGCATGCAACCTTGATTGACGCTTCAGGTGAGTCACTGTTTCACCTCAAGCCCAGCTGCGCTAGCATGCAGCGATGCCCGAAAGCCTCGATCCTGCCGACATGGAAGTGCCGCCGCCTGCCAAGCGGCTGCGGCGGGCGGCGGCCTCACGCGCCGCAGGCGACGCCGAGCCGCTGCTGCGCAAGCCGGTCAACACCCTGGCCATCGTGCCCAAGTCGCACAAGATCACCTCACTGGGCCGCAAGAGCTACAACGTGCTGTTGCACGAGGCGCAAGAGCAGGGGCTGGACAAGACCGTCTTCCAGGCGCCGCTCGAACGCATCATCCGGGGCGTCGACTTCGACTCCAACGACCAGGCGCTGATCAAGAAGCACCTGCGCTCCATGGTGTCGACCACCGTTGAGTGGCAATCCCCCACCACCGGGGAGGGCGCTTCCTGGAACGTCTCCGGCCTGCTGGCCCATGCGCGGCTGAGCAAAGTGCGCGGCCAGGTGTGGGTCGAGTGGTCCTATGCGGTCAACCTCAAGCAAGAGTTGCTCGAACCCACCGTCTTTGCGCGCCTGTCCCTGGAGATCATTTCCCAGCTGCGCTCGCATGCCGGCATCGCGCTCTACGAAATCTGCTCGCGCTACAAGGACATCGGCCGCACCTCGCGCCAGGCCTGGGCCTGGTGGCGACCGGTGCTCAGCGGCCGGCCCGAAACCGAGAAGACCGCCAAGCTGGAGTACCGCATCTTCAAGCGTGACACGCTCAAGCCTGCCATCGCCGAAGTCAATGCCGTGACCGACCTCGACATCGAGCTGGTCGAGCACAAGGCGGGCCGCTTCATCGACGAGCTGCAATTTTTCATCCGCCGCAAGCCGCAGGCTTCGCTGGCCCTGCGGGTACCGGCCGAGCCGGTTGATCTGTCACTGATCACGCGCGCGCAGTCCTTGGGCATTGAAGATGCCCGGGCCGAAGAGCTGGCCGATGCCTTTGGAGCCGCCGCACTGCGAAGCGGCCTCGATGCGCTGGAGCGCCGCCTGGCCACGGCCTTTCCCGAGCCGCTGCGTGATCCCTACCGGTATCTGAAGGCCTTGATGCCCGGCGAGGCGCAGCGGGCAGGGCAGGGCGCCGGGGTGGGTGCGTCGCCGGCCTTGCTGGCGGCTGAACCCGTGGCGGTGCCGTGGGCATCGCCCGGCCTGGACGGCCCTCAACCCCACCACAAGCTGCACGGCGACCCGCACGGCGCGTCGCGCGCCGTCCAGCCAGCCGTCGCCAGCCCCGAGCAACAGCGCCGGCAAGCCCATTGGGCTGCGGCCTGGCTGCGCCAGCGCCAGGCGCAGCTCAGCCAGGACATCGCCGCCATGTCGGCCGACGAGCAAGCCCGGCTGTGCGAGCTGCTGGCCGAAGACCTGCAGCAGCGCCAGGTGCATCCATCCATCCGCAAGCGCCTGCAGGTCAGTGGCTGGCAGCATCCGATGGTGCTGCACGAGATGCTGCGGCTGTATGGCCGCGCGGCGGTGGGAGAGCACTGGGACCAACCGACAACGCAAGACCTGCTGGCCGTGGCCACGGCGCTGGGCGATGGCGATGCCGGCCTGCCGAACCGCTTTTCTTGATCACCTTGCAAGGACAGACCATGGCCCTGACCGATTCGTTGGCCGTCGGCCCCAGCCAGCCGGCCCTGCGTGACATCACCCTGGGGGCGCTGCTGGCCTGGGCTGGCGAAACCACGCCCGACCGGGTGGCATTGATCGCCGGCACGCCCGACCCGGCCGACCGCCGGCAATGGACCTATGCGCAGTTGCATGCCCAGTGCCAACGCACGGCGCGCGCCTTGCTCACCCGATTCAAGCCGGGTGAGCGGGTGGCGGTGTGGGCGCCCAACCGGCCAGAGTGGGTGATGATGGAGTTTGGCGCAGCCATGGCCGGGCTCGTGCTGGTGACGGTGAACCCGGCCTTCCGTGCAGCCGAGCTCGAATACGTGCTCAAGCAATCGCGCGCGGCGGGCATCGTGGTCGTCGACCAGTTTCGCGGCAACCCCATGCTGGCCAGCGTGCAGGCCGTGGCACCCAATTGCCCTGAGCTGCGTGAAGTGATCCGCTTCGATGACTGGGCATCCTTCATCACGGCGGGTGACGATGTCGGCATTTGCCTGCCCGCTGTACAGCCGCGTGATGCGGTGATGATCCAGTACACCTCGGGCACCACGGGCTTTCCCAAAGGCGCCTTGCTGCACCACCAGGGCCTGGCCAACAACGGTGACCATACCTCGCACCGCATGGGCGTGCGAGATGGCGATGTGTGGATCACCACCATGCCGCTGTTTCACACCGGTGGCTGCGTCTGTTGCGTGATAGGCGCCGTCTCCCGCCGGGCCACCCAGGTGCTGGTCGAGGCCTTCGAGCCCGGCCTGGTGCTCGAGTTGTTCGAGGCCTACCGCGGTAACGCCATGGTGGGGGTGCCCACCATGCTGATCGCGATGATGGAGCACCCGCGATTTGCCAGCACCGACCTGTCGTCGGTGCGCGCCATCTGCGCCGGCGGCTCCACCGTGCCGGCGGCCCTGGTCACCCGGCTCGAGCAGCAGCTGGGCGCCAACTTCACCATCGTGTTCGGCCAGACCGAATGCTCACCGGTGGCCTCGATGACGCGGCCCGACGACAGCGTGGCTGACAAGGCCGGCACCATCGGCCCGGCCATGCCACATGTGCAGGTCAAGATCATCGACCCCGATACCGGGCGCACCCTGCCTATCGGCCAGATCGGTGAGTACTGCACCCGCGGCTACCACGTCATGCACGGCTACTTCGACATGCCCGAGGCCAGCGACGCGGCCATCGATTCCGACGGCTGGCTGCACACCGGCGACCTGTGTGCCATGGATGAGCGCGGTTATTGCACGGTGGAAGGCCGGCTCAAGGACATGATCATCCGGGGCGGCGAAAACATCTACCCGCGTGAGCTGGAAGAACTGCTCTTTCGCCACCCCAGCATCGGCGGCGTGGCCATTGTCGGACTGCCCGATGCCAAGTGGGGCGAAGAGGTGGGCGCCTTCGTGCGGGCTGCGCCGGGCGCGGTGGTCGACAAGGCCGCTCTGGTGGACTACATGCGCGCCAACCTGGCGCCGCACAAGACGCCGCGGCGCTGGTTTGCGTTGGCCGATTTTCCGCTCACCGGCTCGGGCAAGATTCAGAAATTTCGCCTGCGCGAGCTGTGGCAAGCCGGGCAGCTAACCGAGCTCTGAAGCGACCGTTGTTCAGTCTGTCACTCAGCTGGCCGCCAGCTTCAGGGCGCCGCCAGCATCAGGGCGCCGTGGCAGGTTGCCAGCGGCAGTGCCCCGGCCTGGCCAGTCAGGCCTGTCAGGCCGATCAGGCGCAGTTGCGTCACGCCCTCGCCGCGCGCCAGGCCTGCAGCGGTGGCGGTCAAGACGAAGCCGGTGCTGCCCAAGGTGAATCGGGCGCACGGCGGCACGGCATCGGGGGCGATCCTGATGTCGACTGCATCCCCTAACAAGGCGCGGTAGCGTGCCACCGTGGCGCCCAGATCGAGCACGGCCAGGCCCAGCTCGGCCACACCCCGCGCGCCGTTGGCGTGGGTGCGCACTTCACCTTCGGGCACCCGCAGGGCACGCGGTGTGACGTCGCCGCACAAGAAAGGCAGGTCGGGTGTGTCGTGGCGGGCAGTGCACCACTGCAGCTGCGCCCCATCGGGCCGCACACGTCCTCCCTCCAGCGGGCCGGTCAGGGTGTGCAGGCCGCGCCCGCGGGCGGCGTCCAGCACCGCCTGCGTGTCGCCGGGCAGCAGCGCAAAGTCCACATAACCCTCGCCATCGCGCTGCAGCACCTGCCACCAGCGCTCTTGCGGCGCAGGCGCAGTCCAGGCGATCAGCTCGAAGTAGGCGCCGTCGGCGAACACGATGAGCGCGTTGTGCGAGGTGCGGCCCGGATGCCGCCCGCCGGGCTGCACCGTGAAGCCCAGGCTGCGAAAGTCGGCGATGGCGGTGTCCAGATCCGCCACTGCGATGACGATGTGGTCCAGGCCGAGGATGTGCGATGGGTTCATTCGTCGAGCTTCAGGTTGGTGCTGCGCACGAAGGTGCCCCAGCGTTCGTATTCTTGCCGTGCATGGCGCTCCACCCCCGGGCCGTCGGTGGCCATCACCTCGAAGCCAAGCTGGGTCAGTTTGCGGTGCACGTCGGGGGTGTTCAGCGTGGTCTGAAAATCGCGCGTCAGCTTGGCCAGCATGGCCGGCGGTGTGGCCGACGGCGCAAAGATGCCGATCCACGAATACGCCTCGAAGCCCGGAAAGCCCGACTCGGCCACGGTGGGCACATCCGGCAGATCGGGCAGGCGCCTGGCGCCGGTCACCGCCAGCGGCTTGATCTTGCCGGCGGCGATCTGGGCCTTGGTGGCGGCAAAGCTGAGCAAGGTGAGCTGCGACACGTCACCCAGCACCGCCTGGATCGCCGGCCCGCCGCCGCCGTAGGGCACGTGCAGCACATCGATGCCGGCCTTGCGCTTGATGTCCTCCATCACCAGCTGGTTCATCGAGCCCACGCCGGTGGATGCGTAGCTGAACCTGGCCGGCTGCTTGCGCGCCGCTTCGATGAAGCCGCGCAGGTCCTTGGCATCCACCGACGCAGAGGCACCGATGACCAGCGGAAAGCGCACTGCCAGCGTCACGCCGGCGAAGTCCTTGAACGTGTCGTAGGGCAGCTTGGGCTTGGCGATGGGGTTGATGGCGTGGGTGTCGAAGCACACCAGCAGCGTTTGCCCGTCCGGTGCCGCGCGGGCCACGAACTGCGTGCCTATCTGGCTGGCCGCGCCGGGTCGGTTGTCCACCAGCACGTTGTGGCCCAGCACCTCGGCCAGGCGCGGTTGAAAGGTGCGGGCGGCGATGTCGGTGCTGCCGCCCGGTGGAAAGGTGACCACCAGCCGGGTGGTGGTTTCAGCTTGCGCGGTGGCGCTGCCTGCGCCCGCTGCGGCCAGGGCACCGGCCACGAACTGGCGGCGGTCGATCAAGGGATTCATGCCTGCTCTCGTTGAGGTTGTTGGGTTGAAATTCGGTCGGATGGATCGTGCGCTTTCAGCCCATCCACTGGCTGACCGGCACGGCGCTGTCCTGCAGCTCCTGCGACACCACGTCCACCAGCGCCGGGCCGTCGTGCATCAGTGCGGCCTTCAGAGCAGCGCGCAGGTCGGCCGGGTCTTCGACCTGCCACGCCTTCACGCCGAAGGCCTCGGCCACGCGGGCATGCTGGGTGCGGTTGAAAGCGACCGAGAAATAGCGCTGGCCGTAGCCGGTCTTCTGGCTGGCCTTGATCCAGCCGTAGACCGCGTTGCTGAACACGATCATCTTCAGCGGCACGCCGCAGCGCACGATGGTTTCGAGCTCACCGCAGGTGAAGCCGAAGCTGCCGTCGCCCATCACCGCCACCACCACGGCATCGGGCTGGCCGATGGCCGCGCCAAAGCCGGCCGACATGGCATAACCCAGCGCGCCGTGGGCGCGGTTGGTGATGAAGTGGCGGCCGGCCTGCGGGGCGTTGAAGTAGGCCGACAGGTAAGGGCAGGGCGTGCCCGGATCGGCCACCACGATGGCCCGTGGCGGCAGCAGCTCGTTGAGCAGGGCCACCACACGCTCGGGCTTGATGGGCCGGTCGTTCGACGCGGCCAGCGGGTCGAAGAAAGCGGCCTTTTCGCGCCGTGCCCGGGCTGCCAGGGCGCGGCCATCGGCCGCGTCGGCGGGACGTTGCGGGATGCCTTGATCCAGCCGTGCCTGCACCGCCTGCACCAGGGCCTGCAGGCCCAGCCGGGCGTCGCCCACCAGGGCCACGTCGGTGCGGTAGTTGGTGGCGATGGTGCCGGCATCCACGTCCAGGTGCAGGATCACCGTCTGCCTCGCGGGCATCTGCCAGTGCTCGGTGGTGGTCGAGCCGGCGCGCGCACCGATGAACATCACCAGATCGGCCTGTTCCACCACCGACCGCGTGGCCGGCACGCCGCCATTGGTGCCGATCACGCCGACCATCAGCGGGTGCGTATCGGCCAGGCTGCCCTGGCCGCTGACGGTCGTGCACACCGGCGCGTTCAGCAGCGTGGCCAGCGCGTGCAGGGCCTGGCTGGCACCGGCAATCACCACGCCCCCACCGCACACCAGCAGCGGCGCGCGCGCGGCCACCAGGCGGGCGGCGGCTTCGTCCACCGCCGCCGGATCGGGCGCGCTGCGGTAGGCGGGGAAGTGCCCGTGGCCCGGCTGCGCCCACACCTGGTCGGGCTCGATGGCATGTTTCTGCACGTCGTAGGGCAGGGCGATGTGGGCGGCACCCGGACGGCCGGTGGTCATCGCGCGAAAAGCGCTGCGCACCGCGTGCGGAATCTGGTCTACCCGGTCGATGCGGGTGTTCCATTTGGCCAGCGGCTTGTACAGCGCTTGCTGATCCAGCTCGGTCAGCGGGAACTTGCCACGCGCGCCCACCGACACGTCGGAGGTGATGGCCAGCACCGCGATCGACGATTCATTGGCCTCCACCAGCGCGGGCAGCAGGTAGGTGGCGCCGCCGCCGCTGGGGCCTTCGCACACGCCCACCCGGCCGGTGACACGGGCGTAGCCATCGGCCATGTAGCCGGCGCTGCGTTCGTCACGCGTCAGGATGTGGGTCATGCCGTGGTCCAGCCGCGCCAGGGCGTCGTAATAGGGCAGGCTGGTGTCGCCGCACAACCCGAAGATGTGCTGCACGCCATTGAGCTGCAGCATGCGCACCAGGGCGTCGGCGCCGTTCATGGGCGCTTGCTGGTTCGCGCCTGCGGGGCCGGGATCGTTCGTGGCCGGCATCACAGGCCGTGCAAGGGCAGCACGCGCTGCACGGCCGGCAGTGCCCGCACGCGTTGGCTGTGCTCGGCCACGCGCGGGAAGCGCGCGATGTCCACACCGTCGCCGGCCAGCCAGGTGCCCAGGGTGAACAGGTAGGGGTCGGCGATGGTGAAGGTCTCGCCCATCACCCAGGGGCCGCGCAGCAACTGGCCCTCGATGTACGCAAAACAGTCGCCCATGTTCTGGGTCACCTTGGCCTGCATGCAACGCTGCGCGGCCTCGTCGTCGGCCCAGCGGTAGGCGCGGGGCCGGTGGGCATGCGCCACGTGCACGGTGGCGCACAGGTAGCTGGTCACAGCTTGCAGCTCGGCCAGGGCAAAGGGGTCGTCCAGCGGCGCCAGGCCCGCCTGCGGGTGCATCTGGGCGATGTAGAGCAGCAGGGCGGGTGTCTCGGTGATGACGCCGCGCGCGGTGAGCAAAGCCGGCACACGGCCCTTGGGGTTGATGGCCAGAAAGTCGGGCGCGTTCTGCTCGTTGGCACGAAAGTCCAGCTTCACGGCCTGGTAGTCGGCCCCGGCCGCTTCCAGGGCGATGTGGCTGGCCAGGGCGCAGGTGCCGGCGGCGAAGTAGAAGCGGGGCGCTGCGGTGGGCGTTGCGGCGGGCGTTGAGGGGAGCGTGCTGGGGGTCATGGCGGCTGGCCGCTGCGGGCGGCCCGATGGGTTGTCGGTGCGCTATCTTGCCCCGAACTGCAGGCGCTGCCACAACATGGCGGGCGCCGACCGCAACGGGGCCTGGGAATGACGGTGCCTCACCACCGTCGCCCGCTGAAGCCTGGCGGCCGATCAGGGCGCCTTTGGCCCGTCCGGGAGCTCAGGGCCCATGGCCGACAAGCTCACCAGGTAACGGTTGGCCGACCGGTCCTGGCAGATGCTGGCGAGCACCAGCTGCTCAGGGCCTGCCCGGGGCACCAGCGTCAGCTGGCATGACGCTCTTGGCAGGCCGGCGCGGGCGCTTGTCAGCAATGCGCGCAAGCGTTGCCCGCTGCTGGCGTAGAAAAATGCATCCAGAGGCAACCCGAATGCTTCGTCGCGATCGATGCCCAGCATGGCGGCCCCGGTCAGGTTGAGCTCGTGCACGATCAGCTGCGCATCCATGGTGAAACTGCCGACGGGCTGGAAGTCGTAGAGCTCGATCTGCCGGCGCAAGGCCGATTCCAGCTCGGCCCGCGATTCAAGCAGCTCCTGCGCCTGCAGGTCGATCTCGACCTGATGGACCTGCAACTCGTGCAGCAGCGCCAGCGCTTCCAGCGCGGTTGCCGGGGACGATGCCAGGGCGTGCAGCACGAACAGCGCGTCACTGGCGCTGGCCAGGGCACCCTTCGCGGCGGCGGCACCGGTCAGCCGGGCGGCTGCCCGGCGCCGGAGATCGGCCAGTTGTTCAGGCGCGATCACGGGGACATTCGGTTCTGGAAGTTTGCTCATGGATATCTCATGTCTGGCGGCCCGAAGGCGCACCCTAAGCCTTGCGCAAGCGCGATTCAAGTGCCTTGGCGACCGTGATGTCCACGAAGGTGATCACCACGCCCTGGATGACATTGGCCAGTGTGCGGTACGGCATGATGCGCACGCTGAACCAATGCCCGTCACTGGTGGCGATCTGCTTCTCGCTGAATGCCAGGGTGCGCAGTGTTTCCTTCACGTCGGCATGCAGATCCGGGTAGACCAAGGTGCTGGCCAGCTCGCTCAAGGGGCGGCCGATGTCACCTTCGCGCAGGTGGATGACCCTTGCGATCTGTTCGGTGTAGCGGCGCACGTTCAGCTGGTTGTCGAGGAACAGCGTGGCGATGTCCGTGCTGTTGAGCAGGTTCTGCATGTCGCTCTGCGCGAGCGCCAGATCATCGAGCTTGGCATGAAGCTCGGCATTGATGGTCTGCAGTTCCTCGTTCATCGACTGCGCCTCTTCCTTCGATGTCGTCAGCTCCTCGTTGGCCGACTGCAGCTCTTCGTTGGTGGACTGCAACTCCTCGTTGGCGGCTTGAAGTTCGTCCTGCGAGGCGCGCATCTCCTGGCGCAGCGCGTTGATCTCCTCACGCGAGCGCAGCATCTCTTCGGCAACGCCCGGGTCGGCAGCGCCAGCGGTCTTCGTTCTCTGCCCGCGACGTCCGGCTGCGGCACGAACATCGCGGAAGATGATCATCACCATGCCTTCCAGCGCTTTCGGCTGCATCACCGCCTGCACGGTGATGTCGACCACGGCGGCGGCGTCGTCGTCGTCGATCCGAAGGGCCCGCAGTTCGATCGACGAACGGTCCCGCACTGCGGTTCGCAGGGCGACCGCCAACTGGGCGCGGATGGCCGGCCGTGCCATCACATGGACATTCCAGTTCGCCTTGCCTGCGGCCGGCTCCAGATAGCGGCCGGTGCGCCCGCTGATGTAGACGATGTCGCCGGCGTCGTTCACCAGCACGGCCGGCGGCGCATGCTGCTGCAGCAGCCAATGATCGGCCATGGACTGCAGGTTCGCCAACGGCGGATTCGGGTGAGTCAAGGTGGTCTCCTGCGGGGCCGAATGTGGGGCGGGGCGGCGCTGGGTCGGAAACACCACTGCGCCCGCTGCGTCACCATTCTCGCTTCGCCAATAGAGCCTGGACTTCGGGTGCAGCGGCATGAACAGTGCCTGCGCCCGCCCGACGGTTTCAGAGCCACCCAGCAGCAACGCGCCGCCCGGCCGAAGGCTGTAGTGGAACAGTGGGACGAGACGCTTCTGCAAGGTGCTGTCGAAATAGATCAACAGGTTGCGGCACGACAGCAGGTCCAGCCGCGTGAACGGCGGATCGACGATCACATCGTGCTGCGCGAACAGCACCATGTCCCGGATGCGCTTGTCGATCTGGTACCCGTCCGGGCGCGCGGTAAAAAACCGCGACAGGCGTTGCGGCGTCAGATCGCGCGCGATCGTGGCGGGGAATCGCCCGTTGCGCGCCAGAGCGATCGCATCGGCATTGAGGTCGGTCGCAAAGATCTGCAACTCGCGCCGCGCCGAAGCCGGCAGGGCGTCCACGCACTCGCAGAAGGCAATTGCCAGCGAATACGCCTCTTCGCCGGTTGAACAAGCCACCACCCAGGCGCGCAGCGGGCCGCTTTCATCGGCCTGGCGCTGCAGCAAGTGGGGCAGCACCTTGTCCTGAAGATCCTGCCAGACCTGCGGATCACGAAAGAACGAGGTCACGCCGATCAGCATCTCTTTGAACAGCAGGTCCAACTCCTGCCCATTCGCCTGCAAGAAATGGGCATAGGCGGCCACCGAGGCCAGGCCATGCACGGCCACGCGCCGGGCAATGCGGCGTACCAGCGTGTTCGATTTGTACAGGGCCAGATCGTGCCGCGTGTGCTGGCGCAGCAGCGCCAGAATCGTGTCCAGCGCCGCCACGGCAGCGTCGGCAGGCTCCGGCGGCTGCAGCACCCGTGCCGCTTGTGGTTGGATGATCGCTGCGATGCGCGCGGGCATATCGGCGGGTGCGGTGATGATGTCGACACAGCCCGTCGCGATGGCACTCTTGGGCATCGAATCAAACTGTGCCGAGTCCGGTTGCTGTGCCACTGTCAGCCCGCCCTGCCACTTGATGGCCTGCAGGCCCTGGGCGCCGTCCGATCCCAGGCCGGACAACACGACACCGATGGCCCGTTCGCCCAGTTCTCGCGCCAGCGAGTTGAACAGCACGTCAACCGGCAGGCGGCGCCCACGGGGTACGCTGGGAATGGCCAGGTGCAGTGCACCGCTTCGCACCGTCAACTCGCAGCCCGGTGCGATGACATGGACCGAGTCGGCTTCGATGCGCTGGACATCGACCGCCTGGTGCACTGGCATCGCGGTAGCGCGTTGCAGCAGCTCTGCGAGCAGGGACTTCTGGGTCGGGTCCATGTGCTGAACCACCAGGTAGGCCAGGCCGCTGTCGGCACGCACGCTTGACAGAAACTGGACGAGCGGCTCCAGCCCCCCGGCTGAGGCGCCCAGGCCGACGACATGAACGTCAGGGGTCGATGTCATGGTGCCGGCATGGTCAACTCAGGCCGCTGCGCTGCTGCGGTAGGCCCAGAAGCGCGGCAATGCCAAACCGGTCACGATGACGCCCAGCAGACACACCACGCCGCCCAACCAGATGGCCGCCGAAACGCCCCAGGCATCGGCCATGAACCCCGCACGGGCGTTGCCGATGAGCGGGCCGGTCAGATAGCTGATCATCTCGATGCCGGCCAGGCGCCCGCGCAGTTCATTGGGAATGGTCTCGTTCCAGATCGTGCCGCGGAACACGCCGCTGACCATGTCTGCCGCGCCAGCCACCGCCAGGCACAACAGCCCCCATGTCAGGCTGGGTGCAAAGCCCAGGGCCACGATGCCCAGCGCCCACACGGCCGCCGCCAGCACGACCGCGCGGCCATGCCGCCGTACCCGGCCGGTCCAGCCACTGAACAGGCCGATCGCGAGCGCGCCCACCGACATGGCCGACAGCAGCCAGCCCACCGATTCGGTGCGCCCGTCGGCGGCGGCCATGGCCGGAAACAGAGCGATCGGGAAGGCAAAGGCCATGGCCACGATGTCGACGATGTAGGTGCCCATCAGCGCCGGGCGTGCCCATGCAAAGCGCAGGCCCTCGGCCAGATCGGCCAGCAGATGGGGCCGCCCGGCCAGCCTGTCAACGGTGCCGATGCGATCGCGGGGGATGCGGGCCAGGAAGAACAAGGCCGCGATGAAGCTCGCCAGGTCGAACACATAGGCGCCCACCGCACCCCAACGGGCCAACATCAGGCCCGCCAAGGCCGGCCCGGCCACCATGCCCACCGTGCCGCGCACCGACGACAAGGCGGCCACGGCGGCAAACTCCTCGGGCCGTGCCAGCTTCTGCGTCAGCGCTTCGAGGGCCGGCCGGTGAAAGCCGCTGGCCCCTTGCAGCACGGCCACCAACGCGTAGATCGCCAGCACGCTCGGGCTGTCCATCAGCGCATTGGCCAGCAGACCCGCCAGTCACAGCGCCATCAGCAGCTCCGACCCGATCAGCAGCCGCTTGCGATCGACACGGTCGGCCACTGCGCCACCCAACAAGCCGCAGGCGATGACCGGCACCAGCTGAACCAGGCCCAGCAGCCCGACCTGGGCGTTGGAGTGGGTCAGCTGGTAGAGCTGCCAGGGCACGGTCACGTAGCTCACCATGGTGCCCAGTCCCGAGATGAACTGGCTGGCAAAGAGCCTGCGAAACGCGGTGTTGTGCCGCAGCGGACCGATGTCAAGAAACATGCGGGTGCACGCCGACAGCGGATTGTTTGCAGCGTGCGCGGTTGACCATTGCACACCAGCATACCAAGCTGCGGCGGGCCGCCCCACTTCAGCGGGCAAGGATTTTTGCCCCCACGTCGCTTCGCTCCTGCCCCCCCCCCGAGGGGGTGCTCAGCCGCCTTGGGGCGGCCCGGCGTCGGCTGAGGCGGCCGGGCGCGCTGCCCGGTTTCAGCCGTTGTCGTCGGGCCCGTAGTGCCCCATGCGCCGCGACTTGGTGCGCAGGTAGCCTTCGTTGTGCGGGTTGCTGGGGGTGTGCAGCGGCACACGCTCGGCCACGGTGATGCCCAGCTTCTGCAGCGCATCGACCTTGGCCGGGTTGTTGGTCAGCAGGCGCACGCTGCGCACGCCCAGCAGCCTCAGCAGGTCGGCGGCCACGGTGTAATCGCGCGCATCGTCGGGCAGGCCCAGCAGGCGATTGGCCTCGACCGTGTCGGCGCCCGCCTGCTGCAGCGCATAGGCGCGGATCTTGTTGACCAGGCCGATGCCCCGGCCTTCTTGCCGCAGGTAGAGCAACACGCCCCGGCCGGCGGTGGCAATGGCCTGCAGGCCGGCCTCGAGCTGGGCGCCGCAATCGCACTTCAGGCTGTAGAGCGTGTCGCCGGTCAGGCACTCGCTGTGCAGGCGGGTGAGCACCGGCTGGCCATCGCTGAGCACACCCAGGGACATGGCCGCATGCTCCTGGCCGGTGGTGCTGTCCACCAGGCCGTGCAGGTCGAACTCGCCCCAGGCGGTGGGCAGCTTGCAGCTGACCAGCTCACCCGGCGCCAGCCCTACCCAGGCAGGTTTCAATCGTTCGTTCATCGTTGGGGCGATTGTCGGTCATCGCCTGAGCCGCCGGCAGCGCGTGAGCGACAGCGCTGCCGGCCACCGTGTGGCAGCCTGCGCCAAGCCGACCCGGCGGACGCTTCAGCGGATCAGACGATCCTGCTCTTGTGCCCCGCCCAGTACGCATCGCGCAGCACCCGCTTGTACAGCTTGCCGGTGGGCAGGCGCGGCAGCTGCTCGGAGAAGTCGACCGTGCGCGGGCATTTCAGGTGGGCCAGGTGCTGGCGGCAGAAGCTGATCAATTCCTCGGCCAGTTCAGGCGTGTGCGCCACACCGGGCACCGGCTGCACCACGGCCTTCACCTCTTCGCCCAGGTCTTCGTTGGGCACGCCGAACACGGCGGCATCGGCCACCTTGGGGTGGGTGATGAGCAGGTTCTCGCACTCTTGCGGGTAGATGTTGACGCCGCCCGAGATGATCATGAAGGTGGAGCGGTCGGTCAGGTAGAGAAAGCCGTCTTCGTCCAGGTAGCCCATGTCGCCCACGGTGCTCATGGTGCCGTCGGCCGAGCGGGTGAGGGCGGTGCGCTCGGGGTCGTTGAAGTAGACGAAAGGGCTGGCCGTCTTGAACCAGATCTCGCCGGCCTCGCCACGCCTGACCGGCTGGCCCGACTCGTCCAAGATGTGGATGTCGCCCATCAGCACCTTGCCCACGCTGCCTCGGTGGGCCAGCCATTCGGGCGTGTTGC